>CALCNY010000090.1 GCA_937897585.1 uncultured Chitinophagaceae bacterium
TTCTTACAGTAATTTGGTTTTAGGATACAAAGCAGTGGTTGATAATTTACCTTCTATTCAAGGAATTCCTGGAGCCGTTGTTGGTAGTTACTTAATAGGTGGTTCATTAAACAATCCAGTTGAACCTTTGCATGTTTCATTGTCACAATTAGGAACAAGTTTGAGTGATAAATATATCAATGCTTTCATTCAACTAGACAATTACGAATTTTCAACTTCAGATACTTCAAAAACTTATGGTGATACTTCTTCTTACAAAAGCACAGTAAACAGAAATGTAAATCTAGGTTGCGGAAGTGCCATAAACACTATCGTTCGTACAAGTGGATATGCAAATTTTGCAGGAGAGCATTTACCAAAAGGAAATGGAAGTATCGCTGCCATTTATACTGTTTACAGATCTTCACCAACAAGTAGCACTACTACCAAACAGTTGATTTTACGTGACATCACTGATGTACACTTTGATAGCGCTCGTTGCGGTGGAAATCCTAACCCCAATCCTAATCCTAATCCAGGTGGAAGATTGACTATTGCAGCAGTTCGTGCATTATATGCAGGCGCTAATATTAAATTGACTTCTTCTGCTTCAATTGCAGGCGTTGTGACTTCTGATGCTACGAATAAAAATATTTCTACTGGTGCATTTATTTTACAAGATGGTAGCGGTGCTGCAATTACAGTCTATGCTGGTGGAACTATCAATTACAATGTTGGTGACTCAATTGTGTTGGATATTACCAATGACTCATTGTTAAACTACAGAGGTTCTTTGGAATTAAAAACTCCTGTAGGCTTTACAGTTCCAGCACCTGCAGCAACCGGAATAGTTGTAACACCTGTTATAAAAACTATTGCCGAATTAAATACAGGTCTTGGATTGTCTTTAAGTGCAGTTGGAAATTTAGATTGTGTATTGGTGAAAATCAGCAACGCAACAGCAAGTGGTAATGCAACTTTTTCTGGAAGCAACACTTTGACAGATGCTTCTGGTACTATTACATTGTATACTTCTGCAACTGCATTATTCAGTGGAACAGCTTTACCATCAGGTCCTAAAAATTGGACTGGTCAAGGTAAAAATTACAATGGAACAACTAAAGAGTTTTTAATTAGAAACACAAGTGATGTACAATAATCATTTACAATAAAAATGAATTCAACAATGAGGCTGCAATAATTGTAGCCTCATTATTTTAAAAAAGAAATTATGAAAAAAATATTTACATCAACAAGAACAGCTTCTAGCTTCATTAGTATCAGAATGATTTTTATACTGATGATTTCATTGTTATTTTTCAATTCAAATCAAGCTCAGGTTTTAATTACAGCATCAGGTTCTCATGCTCAAAACTTCGACGGCTTATTGAATACGGGTTCTGGCACTTGGACAGATAACTCTACAATACCTAACTGGTATTCTCAAAGAACGGGTACAGGTATCACTTATTCTGCAAGTACAGGTACTTCTAACGCAGGAGGGCTTTATAGTTTTGGTTCAACTGCAGCAACAGACAGAGCATTAGGTAGTGTTGGATCAAACAACGCAGTAGCTGGTGGTTTTGCTCATGGCGTTCAATTTAAAAATACATCTGGAGGAACTGTTTCTGATGTTAAAGTAAGTTACACACTTGAACAGTGGCGCTTTTCAGGAGCTTTGAGTGTACATCAATTTTATTGCTATTACAAAAAAAGTGTAACAAGAATTGACAGTCTAAATCCTCCAGATACGTTTCATATTCCTCCTGTAGATATTAATGCTATTAATGGCTGGACACAAGTTCCGGGCTTAACATTAAATAGTCCAATTACTTCAGGTACAGCAGGTGCTTTGGATGGTAATCTTGCTGCAAACAGAGTTTCTATTTCAGACTTTACTATACCTGGATTGACATTGGCCAACAATGAATTTTTAATGATCAAATGGGATGATTCAAACCATGTAACAACAGACCACGGCTTGGGAATTGATGATGTAAATATTAGCTGGACTGTTTCGACAACAACAGTACCTAGCTTGTCTGCGTCTTCTCTAACTTCTTTCGGTGCGGTTTGTTTGAATACAACAGCCGGACCTAATAGCTTTACTTTAACCGGAAGCGATTTAACTAATGCAGGTATCACAGTTGGTCCATTGACTGGATTTAGTTTCTCTAGTTCTGCCGCTGGTCCTTTCACCAGTACTTTATCAATAACACAACCAGGTGGAGCACTATCATCTACTGTTTATGTAAACTTTACGCCAACTGCAGCTCAGTCTTATAACGGAACAATCCCTGTAACAGGTGGTGGTGCTAGTTCCATTACTGTTGCCGCTTCAGGCAGTGGCGTGAGTTCAATAACACCAACTTTTACACAGGTAGCGCCAATTTGTAATGGAGCTAGCTTTACCTTACCAGGTACTTCTGATAATGCCATAACTGGAATTTGGACTCCTGCCATCAACAACACGACTACAACTACATATACATTCACACCTAATGCAGGTCAATGTGCTTCAACAACTACAATGACAGTTGTAGTAAACAATACACCTACAACATTAACTTCAACAGCTGCAACTGCAATCACAACTACAGGTGCAACTGCCGGTGCGACAGTATCTCAAGGATGTGCGCCGTTAACTTCTTATGGTATTCAATATAGTACCACCTCAGGATTTACGCCAGGAACAGGTACTCAAGTTGTATCTACTAATCTTGCCGGTGGAAGCTTTAGTGCTACCATTTCTGGATTGACTGCTTCAACTACATATTATTACATCACTTATGCTGTTTCTTCAACAGGTACGGTTTTTGGAACTCAATTGTCTTTCACCACATCACCAAGCACACCTACAACTGCTACAGGTGTTGTAATCAGTCAGGTTTATGGTGCTGGTGGTAATTCAGGTTCATTATTCAACGCTGATTATGTAGAGTTGCATAATAACACTTCAACAAGTCAAACATTAACTGGATACTCAGTTCAATATGCTTCAGCAGCAGCTACAGGAAACTGGAGCGGAAAGTCTAAATTACCAACAGCAACAATACCTGCAGGAGGTTATTATTTAGTTCAGATGAGTTCTAGCAGTACATTAAATGGTGCGCCATTGCCTACACCTGATTACGTTTCAAATCCAACAATTGCTATGAGTGCTTCAAATGGCAGAGTAGCTTTAGTGTCTGATACCATTACACTTTCAGGATGTCCTAGCACTTCAAATATCGCTGACCTAGTTGGATATGGCACTTCGGTTTGTTCGGAAACTGCAGCATTACCTGCTTTAGATACACTACATGCAGGATTCAGAAATAATAATGGTTGCGAAGACACTAATAACAATTTGGCTAATTTTTATTTAAGTGCACCATCTCCAAGAAATAGTGCATCTCCTGTTTCAATTTGTGGAGTTGTTCCAATTGTTCCTACATTAAGTGCAACTGCGCTTACCTCTTTTGGAAATATATGTTTGGGTACTGTTGCAGGTCCTAATTCATTTGTAATTAATGGAACCAACTTGACCGCAGCTGATCTGGTAGTAGGTCCATTAAGTGGATTTAGTTTCTCTACTTCATCAACAGGTACTTTTACAAGTTCATTAAATATCCCACAAACAGGTGGAACATTGGCCGCTACTACAGTGTATGTTCAATTTACACCAACAGCGGTACAATCTTACAGTGGAAATATTCCTGTTAACGGAGGAGGTTTGGCAAACGCAGTTAATGTTGCTGTTACTGGTGCCGGCTCATCTACATTGACGCCTTCATTTACACAAGTAGCTCCTGTTTGCAGTGGTGTCACATTTACTTTACCAACTACATCAACAAATGGTGTTACAGGAAGCTGGACGCCTGCTATTAACAACACAACAACTACCACATATACTTTTGCTCCGGGAGTTAACCAGTGTGCGGTTTCAACTACTATGACTGTTGTTGTAAATCCTTCGGTTACTCCAGAATTTACCCAAGTAGCACCAATTTGTACTGGCGAAAATTTTGTATTGCCTAACACTTCAAATAATGGTGTTACAGGTACCTGGTTACCCGCAGTTAACAATACTGCTACAACAACGTATACTTTTACAGCTAGTTCTGGTCAATGTGCATTAACCGCTACAATGACAGTAGAAGTAAATTCAAGTAATTCTCAAGTTGTAACAGGAGACAGTACTTCTATCACTGCTAATGCTGCAGAGCTTCATGGTTCAATTGCTGGCACACCTTGTGCACCGATTACAGAAACCGGAATCGAATATAGCGGCATCAGTGGTTTTGTAAATGGATTTGGAATTAAAGTTCCTTCTAATAATTTTTCTGCTGGAAACTTCTCTAGTCAAGTGACAGGATTGGTTCAAAATACGGTTTACTACTACAAAGCTTATGCTAAGAGTGGTGCAACAATTAGTTACGGAGAACAAAAGCTGTTCATTACATCGGCCATTCCAAGTGGGTTAACTGTATATTCAACACCAATTGTAAGAGGAACAAATGTTCATTACACGTTGAGTGGTATCAAACCAGGACATTATGCAGTTAGAATTTTTAATTCTGTGGGTCAGTTGGTGTATCAAAAGGATATGATTTTGCAATTGAATTTCATTGACGATAATTTTATACTACCTGCAAAATTGCCAATTGGTTTGTATACACTTCAGGTGTTTAATCCAACCTTCAAGATTCAAAAATCAATGATGGTTCAATAATATTGTTCATTCAATTATTTATAAATGGGGTTTCTTCGGAAGCCCCATTTTTTTTCTGTGTCAAGCTGTCAGTAAAACTGATGTGGTATTGAATTTGACATCATTACTGTAAATTAAATTTTTATGCAAAAAGGTAATATAAGGGTTCAAACAGAGAACATTTTTCCCATCATTAAGAAATTTCTTTACAGTGAGCATGACATTTTTATCAGAGAGCTTGTCAGTAATGCAGTTGATGCAAGTCAGAAATTAAAAACATTATCGTCAATCGGCGAAATGAAAGGCGAAATCGGTGAGTTGAGAATTGACATCATCATCGATAAAGAAAATAAAACGTTAAGCATTGCAGATAAGGGAATTGGGATGACAGCCGAAGAAGTAGATAAATATCTGAATCAAGTGGCTTTCAGTGGCGCTGAAGAATTTCTTCAAAAATATAAAGGACAGAATGAAGCCAGTATCATTGGTCATTTTGGATTGGGTTTCTATAGCTCTTTCATGGTGAGCAGTAAAGTAGAAGTAGTTACTAAAAGTTTCAAAGAAAATACACAAGCAGTAAGATGGGAGTGTGATGGCAGTCCGGAATTTATTTTAGAAGAGAACGACAAATCAGATCGCGGCACTACAATCATTATGCATTTGAATGAAGACAGTCTTGAGTTTTTGGAAGCAGACCGAGTTAGAAATGTACTAACCAAGTTCTGTAAATTCTTACCTGTACCTATTTTTTTTGAGGATAAACAAATCAATAATCCCGTTCCTGCCTGGACCAAAAAACCTTCTGAATTAACAACAGAAGATTATCAGAATTTTTATAAAGAATTATATCCTTTCAGTGAAGCGCCTTTGTTTTGGATTCATTTGAATGTAGATTATCCATTTAATCTTACAGGTATTTTATATTTCCCAAAAATCAAGCAGAGTTATGAAATTCAGAAAGATAAAATTCAATTATACTCTAATCAGGTATTTGTTACCGATGAGGTAAAAGATATCGTACCTGAATTTTTGATGTTGTTGCATGGAGTGATTGATAGTCCAGATATACCGTTGAATGTTAGCCGTAGTTATTTACAGGGTGATCCAAATGTAAAAAAGATTAACTCTCACATCACCAAAAAAGTTGCCGATAAATTGGAAGAAATTTTCAACAGCGACAGAAAATCATTTGAAGAAAAATGGGAGAGTTTGGGATTGTTTGTGAAGTATGGCATGATGACTGACGATAAATTTTTGGATAAAGCAAGTAAGTTTTTTGTGATGGAAGATACTACAGGAAAATTCTATACTTCAGAAGAGTATAAAATGGCAACTGAAACTTTACAGAAAAATAAAGAAGGGAAACAGATTATACTTTATACTACCAATCCTGTTCAACAAGATGCTTTTGTTCAACAAGCAGTAAACAGAGGTTATGTGGTAGTTAAAATGGAAACGCTTGTAGATGCTGCCTTTATCAATAATGTAGAAATGAAATGGGATGATGTGCAGTTTGTGAGAGTTGATTCTGATATCACTGATAACTTGATTGATAAATCAGAATCTAATGATAGCGTGTTGAGTAAAGAGGATGCAGAGAAATTAAAGTCTTTATTTGATAAGCCACACGATGGTTTGCATTTACAAGTTGAAGTAAAAGGTTTGAATATAGATTCGATACCGGTAACGGCTACACGCCCGGAGCAAATGAGAAGAATGAAAGACATGGCTGCAGTAGGAGGTGGAATGGCTGCCTGGTACGCCAACATGCCTGATGAAGTAAATTTGACTATTAATGGAAATCATCCATTGTTTAAAAATATTCTTGCAGAATCTGATGCTACTAAACAAGAAAAGTTGGTAAAAAATTTATCAGATCTGGCGTTACTTTCGCAAGGGTTGTTAACTGGAAACCATCTTACCAATTTTATAAATAGAAGCGTTGAATTGATGGATGTGAAATAATCTAACCTATCTAGCTTTGGCCTACCTAGCTTTGGCCTTAAGGCCAAAGCTAGGTAGGCCAGGTAGGTTTACAATCCAATACCATCATTTGCAATCTGGTATTACCATTGAATTCATTTTCATCAAGAGTGAATACGATGTCGAAAGGTTTTCCGGAAAAAACAAGATCTGATTTTTCAGGCATGTTAAATCCAATGCCCGACATGGCGACACCATTTTGTTTTACTTCAAATTTCATATGCTGGTCTTTCAGCAATTTCGAATAACCGGAATTGATGACGTTTTTGGCCACGAATACAGGTCGCATATTTTCAGGACCGAAAGGTTCCATTTGAGAAATGATATTGAAGAAGGTTTGATTGATTTCGGAAAAATTAATTTCAGCATCAATCGTGATTTCAGGAATGAGCATGTCGTCTGTAACACTTGCAGAAACAATATCTTCAAATTTTTCTGCAAATTTCACAACGTTTTCAGGAAGCATGGAAAGTCCGGCTGCAGCAAAGTGGCCACCGAAAGCAAGTAAATATTCTTTGCATTGATAAATCGCTTCATACAAATTAAATCCTTTAATACTTCTTGCGCTGCCGGTTGCAATGCCTTCGCTTTGTGTCAGAACGATGGTTGGGCGATAATGATGTTCAATCAACCTAGATGCAACAATACCAACAACGCCTTTGTGCCAGTTTTCATTAAAAACAATACATGATTTTTTGTTGACTAGATGCTGGTCGTTATTTATTATTTGTAATGCTTCTTGAGTGATAGAGGAATCCGCTTCCTTTCTGTCTGAGTTGTCGGACTGTAATAATTCTCCTAATGCTAATGCTGCTTTTTCATCTTTTTCAATAAAAAGTTGAACCGCTTTTTTGGCATCATCCATTCTGCCCGCAGCGTTAATACGTGGAGCAATGACGAACACCACATTGGTTATGGTCAGCTTCTTTTTTAAAGAGCCTAATTTAATAAGTGTGCTAATGCCTAGTGATGGATTTTCGTTTATTTTTTTAAGTCCGTAATAAGCGAGAATTCTGTTTTCACCATTCATTGGAACAATATCTGCTGCAATGGCAATGGCTACAAGGTCTATGTATTGCAGGTAAGAGGATTCAGGTAGATTGAAATGTAAGGCCAATGCCATCATCAATTTAAACCCAACACCACAGCCACATAATTCTTTGTATGGGTATTTGCAATCGACTTGTTTTGGATTAAGTATCGCTACTGCTTTTGGAATTTCAGTTCCGGGAAGGTGGTGGTCGCAGACAATAAAATCAATTTCTAACGTAGAAGCATACTCGATTAATTCAACAGATTTTATGCCGCAATCCAAACAAACAATTAAAGTGAAATTATTTTCTTTTGCAAAATCAATTCCTGCTTTGCTCACGCCGTATCCTTCTTTGTAGCGATGTGGAATGTAATAATCAGTTAATGCTTCATCATGAATTGATGTGAGGAATTGGTAAAAACTTGCAACGGAAGTAGTGCCATCAACATCGTAATCTCCAAAAACCAATATTTTTTCTTTTTTCAATCTCGCGGTTTCAATTCTTGAAACGGCTTTGTCCATGTCTTTCATCAACCATGGGTCGTGAAGCTTATCCAAAGATGGTCTATAAAAATCTTTTGCCACTTCAAAGTCAGTGATGCCACGGGAAACAAGCATGTTGCAAATCGTTTCACTGATTTTTAGTTGTTCCCTAAGTTTTGATGTTTGAGTTGCATCTACGGGTATGATATGCCATCTTTTTTCCAAAGTCAGTATTTTCTATCAGTTGTGTATCGAACCAAATCTTCCAAAGCGTCTCTTACAGGCCCTGAGTTAAAACGGTTTAGAATTTCTAACGCTTCGTCGCGATAATTTTCCATTTTTTGTTCAGCATAAGTAAGTCCACCGGATTCAGTTACTTTATCAATTACAAATTTAATTCCTGCTGCAGTTTTGTTTTCGTTTTTCAGAATGTATATTAACTTTCTTCGGGTAGTTTTATCTACTTTATTTAAAGTGTAAATAATCGGAAGTGTAAGTTTTTTTTCTTTAATATCGTTTCCAGTAGGCTTTCCAATTTTTTCACTACCATAATCAAACAAGTCGTCTTTTATCTGAAAGGCAATTCCTATTTTCTCACCAAAGGATTTCATTTCGTTGGTGATATTCAAATCCTTGCTGGTGCTGTAAGCCCCTACACCACAAGCGGAAGACAAGAGTGACGCGGTTTTATTTTTGATGATTTCAAAATATATGTCTTCGCTTAGGTTTAATTTTCTAGACTTCTCGATTTGCAGCAATTCCCCTTCGCTCATTTTTTTTACAGCATCGGATAGAATATGTAAATGTTCGAAATCATCGTTGGTCGTGGAAAGCAGCAATCCTTTTGATAAAAGATAATCGCCAACTAACACAGCGATTTTGTTTTTCCAGACAGCATTAATTGAGAAAAAACCTCTTCGTTCAAGAGACTCATCAACCACATCGTCATGAACAAGTGTTGCAGTATGCAGCAGTTCTACCAAAGCGGCAGCGCGGTATGTTGATTCATTTACTTCTCCATGCAATTTTGCACTTAGGAAAACAAACATCGGCCTGATTTGCTTGCCTTTTCGTTTGATGATAAATTTCATTATCCTATCTAATAAAGGCGTATTGCTTTTTACTGCTTCTTCGAATTTCTTTTCGAATACACTTAACTCTTCTTTGATGATATTAGTTGCGAGCTTCATTTGAATTATAGGGCAAGTTAAGGAAGGTTAAAGGCCTTGCAAACTATTTTCATAAAAAACGGGATTTTTTGTTCAATCATCCACAACAAAATCGGAAATTGTTTCAGATTGCTCTCTTTTTTATAAGAAATTGACCAATAAATGATTCTGATGTAAATAAATCATAATTATTTTTGGTTTTTGTTTGGTTGTTGGATAAATTTGCCACACACAAAGTTGTATATTTAGAAAAATATTAATTATTAAAACATGCAAAGCAAAAAGTACACATTATTATTGGCTATGTTTTTCCTTTCTTTAGGAACTGCATTTGCTCAAAAATCAACAAGTGGATACGACGTTTACGATTCCACTGTTATTACCAGAAAAGGTCAACCTCAACAAAATGAATTCTGGAACAACACTTACAATTTTCCTTCAAAACCACGCAACATGTGGGAAGTGGGTTTGTCTGGTGGTTTGTTCAATATTTCTGGTGATGTACCTAGCGTAATTCCTACATTTGGTTTTGCTGCTCATGTAAGAAAATCTTTAGGTTATGTATTCTCTTTGAGAATGCAATATCTTTATGGAACTGCAAAAGGATTGAATTGGAATGCATCACAAAACTATGCTAAAAACACTCCAATTTCTCAATACTATAGTGCTCCAATCAATGGTGGTACTACAATCCCTGGAAGAACTCCAGAAGTTGTTTACTACAACTACAAAAACAAAACTCAGGATTTAGGTCTTCAGGCTTTGATTTCATTGAATAACATCAAGTTTCATAAAAACAAATCTAGTTGGGTAATGTATGGTGGTGCCGGTATTGGTGCAACTACATACGAAACTATGCTTAACGTAAGAAATGAAGCTGCAGGAACTACTTACAGTGATTTGTTTAGCAGTATTTATAATAACAACACTAATGTTTACAAAAACAGAAAAGACATTCTTAAGAAGTTGAAGAACGGTATGGATAATACATACGAAGAAGCTGCTCAATCAAATGGTGTTCGCAGACCAGAATTGGGTGGACAAACTTTGCAGTTTTCTACTTCAGTTATTTTGGGTGTAGAATTCAAATTGGCTAAGAGAATCAATATCGCAATTGAAGATCGTCACACATTCATCAAAGATGATTTACTTGACGGACAACAATGGCAAGAAAATCCATACGGAGATGCTGCTTTATCTCCAAACTGGGATTCTTACAACTACTTATCAGTTGGTTTGAATTTCAATCTTGGAAAGAAATCAGTTGAACCATTATGGTGGTTAAATCCTTTGGATTATGTGTATAGCGAACTTAACAATCCTAAGCACACTAAATTCCCTAAACAAACATTTGATGATGCAGATGCTGATGGCGTAGTAGATCAATTAGATCGCGAACCAAATACTCCAGCTGGTGTTTCTGTTGATACACATGGTGTTTCTAGAGATACTGATGGTGATGGTGTTCCTGATTACAAAGACAAACAATTAATTACTCCTTCTGAGTGTCAACCAGTTGATGCTGATGGTATTGGTAAATGTCCAGAACCAGAGTGTTGCAAAAACCCTCCAGCTCCTCCAGCTCCAGAATGTCCTGCTGATTATCCAAGTCTTTCTTACAAAGGAAATGGTGCTGGATTAAGCACTGACATCAAAGCTTTATTAGCCGTAGTAGCTGCTAAATTGAAAGCTAATCCTAAGTGTAACATCACTATCAATGGATATCCTGAAGCCTCTAAAGCTGCTCAGGCTGTTTGTCAGCAAAGAGTTGATGCTGTTAAAATGTACTTGGTTCAAAAAGAAGGAATCAGTGCAGAAAGAGTTTCAACTAATTGCGAAGTTGGTGGTGGAGATAAAAACACTATCGATATCAAATCGAACTAATTTTTCTTAAATACTTTTTGCAAATAAAAAAGCCCTCCATTTTGGGGGGCTTTTTTCATGTATTAACATTTGTTTTCGTAAGATTCCTAATTTAAGCGTCTGATTTCCGATAAAAACCATTAGATTTGCGACTCTTTATGCGACAGCTAAAACTTATTTTCATACTCTTGATGGTTTTTGGAACATTGGCTTCTTGTAGCAAGTTTGTAAAAATCCAAAAAAGTAAAGATTATGAATATAAATTAGCAAAGGCTGATGAGTATTTCAACAACAAAAAATACCGTTTCGCTCAGCAGTTGTATGAAGAATTGTTCCCGGTTTTTAAAGGAACACAGAAGTTTGAAGATCTTTACTATAAATACGCTTATTGCTTCTACTATGATGAATTCTATAGAGATGCAGAGAATCTTTTTAAAGGTTATCTCGAAGTATTTCCCAACAGCAACAAAGCGGAGGAAGTTGATTATATGAGGGCTTATTGCTTTTATAAATTATCTCCTAAATTGGAGTTAGAGCAAGTGAACACAATAAAAGCGATGGGTATGATGCAAACATTCATCAATACGCATCCAGGTTCTGATAGAAACAAAGAAGCTACTGCAATAATCGATAAATGCAGAGAAAAGCTTGAAATGAAAGAATATAGAGGCGCCGAATTGTATTATAATTTAGGAGAGTTCAGAGCAGCAGCTATCGCTTTTTCAACTTTACTAAATAATTATCCGGAATCATTATCTGGAGAACGTTATAAGTTAATGGTTGTAAAAGCGTATTATAAATTTGCAAAGCTTAGTACTCTTGACAAACAGGAAGAACGTTTTGAAAAAGTGATTACAGAATATGAGGATTTTGTTGACAGATATCCCGACAGTAAGTTGTTATCTGAAGCAGAATCTTATAGTATACAAAGTCAAAATCAATTAAAAGCAATAAAAAATGAGCAAACTTCGTCGTCATCTAAGCGGTAATACCAGCAGTTCAGTTGAGCCTAAAAAACTTTCAGATTTGAAAGCTAAAACAGGCAATCTGTACGAATCTATAGCTGTGATTGCAAAGAGAGCCAATCAGATCAACATCTCTATTAAAGAGGAGTTACATAACAAATTGGAAGAATTCGCTAGTCATACAGACAGTCTGGAAGAAATCCATGAAAATAAAGAGCAAATAGAAATCTCTCGTGCTTACGAAAGAATGCCTAATCCTTCTTTATTGGCAACAACAGAATTTCTTGAAGACAAGGTGTATTTCCGTAAAAATGAAGAGAATCTTTTCAGCTAATAAATTGTATCAATAATCAGATACTTTAAAATACAGATCGGAAGAGCACACGTCTGAACTCCAG
>CALCNY010000091.1 GCA_937897585.1 uncultured Chitinophagaceae bacterium
TCCCATTTTTAAATTATTTTGGATGGCAAAGGTAAACAAACCTAAACAGAACTGATGCCAAACAACGCTTTTATTTAGGATAATAACACTTTGATAAAATGTGTTTCAAAGCTGATCTAAAAGAAAAGAATCAAATTATTATTATTAAAAATCGATAGTTGAAAAATAACCTTTCAATTCATTTCAATAAAAGGTAAATAAAAAAAGAGCTCCGAATTTGGAGCTCCTTTTTATAAAGATATAAAGTAAATTATTTTTTCGCTTTAGCTGCGCCAGCTTTTGGAGCCGCCGCCTCTTCTTGTTTCAATTGACGAGTCATTGTAACAGCTGCGATAGGAATTCTTGGAGAGTTTAAAACTTCCATATTATCCGCAACAATATTTTCTACTCTGATGTTTTCATTTAATTGAAGATTGCTGATATCAACTTCAATAACCTCTTTTAAATACTTAGGCAAGGTTTTGATTTTAACAGACTTCATTTTAAGAACAAGTTTACCACCCGCCTTAACACCTACAGGAGTTCCAACATATTTCAATGGTAAAGTTGCAATAACTTTTTTATTGTCCACTAATTCAAGAAAATCTACGTGAATCAACTCGTCAGTAACTTTATCAAATTGAATGTCTTTCAAAATGCAGTTGTAAGAGTTGCCACTAACTGTAACGTTAGCTAACATAAATTCTGATGTGTAAACGATGCTTTTAAATGCAGATGCAGCAGCAGAGAAATTAACTTCGTTATTTCCGCCATAAATTACACCTGGCACGAGCTTCTGAGAGCGAAGTTGACGGGCGGCTTTTTTCCCGCTTTCGGTCCTCAGTTGACCTTCGATTGTAATTGATTTCATTTTGTATTATTTTTTAATGAGGCGCAAAGGTAGTAATTCAATACCGTAAAATAAAAATGAAATTCAATTATTTTTAGAGTCATTCAACTCTTAAAGCTGGATAGTTTGACTAAATAATAGATAATAGTTATTTATTGGCTGCAGCATGAATTCTTGATCTGATAAATAAGCTATTGATACTTTTATTTTCGTAAGCATTTCTGAGTGCTACAGCGAATAGTTCATCAGTTGAAAGAATCTTTATTTTTGAGCTTTCTTTTTTCAATGGAATGGTATCACATACAACCAATTCTTCCAATACACTGTTTTCGATATTTTCATATGCTTTGCCACTTAAAACAGGGTGTGTACAAAATGCTCTAACACTTCTGGCGCCTTTCTCCATCATTAATCCGGCAGATTTAGTTAATGTACCACCAGTATCACAAATATCGTCGATTAGTACAATGTCCCTGTCAACCACATCTCCAATCACAACCATGCTTGCAATTTCATTGGCTCTTTTACGATGTTTGTCGCAAATCACCATGTCGCATTCAAAAAATGAAGCCACTTCTCTGATTCTATTGGCACTACCTACATCAGGCGCAGCAAATGTGAGGTTAGCTAAATTGAGGCTTTCTATATAAGGAATAAAAATAGCAGATGAATCTAGATGATCTACTGGTATATCGAAATAACCCTGAATTTGTGGGGCATGTAAATCCATGGTGATAATCCTGTCTGCTCCTGCGGCCACAAGCATATTCGCAACCAGCTTTGAACCAATGGCTACTCTTGGCTTATCTTTTCTATCCTGTCTTGCATAACCATAATAGGGAATTACTGCAATTACTTTGTAAGCAGAGGCTCTTTTAGCTGCATCAATCATCAACAACAATTCCATGATATTTTCGGTTGGAGCGAAAGTACTTTGTACAAGAAAAACAAATTTTCCACGAATACTTTCTTCAAATTCCACTCCTATTTCACCATCACTGAACTGATTGATTTTTACGTTGCCGAGTTTTTCTCCGAATTTTTTTGCGATTTTTTCTGCTAAATATCTTGAGCCTCTTCCTGAGAAGATTTTTGCATTGGATTCCATGAAGTTATTTTAAGGGGTAATAAAATTTCTTCAGCGAAATTACAGTTAGTTTTAGTGTAAATAATAATAAGTCTATGAAAAATGTTAACAAGCCGTCCACATCAATAAAAAATTGGTCTATTGATGATCGGCCCAGAGAAAAAATGATAAGGATAGGATCATCAGGTTTAAGTAATGCTGAATTAATTGCCATCCTTATCAATACCGGCAACATAAATCATTCTGCATTGGAAATTGCAATGGAATTAATGAAAAGCTGTAATAATAGTCTTAATGAACTTGGTAAACTAACAGTAAATGATTTGCAAAAAACAAAAGGTGTTGGATTGGCAAAATCTGTTTGTATTGCTGCTGCTCTTGAATTAGGAAGAAGAAGAAATAGCAGCGAATTCCTGGAAAAACCTGTTGTAAGAAGCAGCACTGATGTAGCGAATTTTTTAAATCAAACATTCAGGGATTTACAATATGAAATCTTTGCAGTTGTACTGTTGAATAGGGCCAATAAAATCATTCATTATGAAGTGATCAGTAAAGGAGGTATTACAGGCACAGTTGCAGATCCTAGACTCATTTTAAAACTTGCCATTAGTCATGGAGCTACAAGTATCATTCTCAGCCACAATCATCCTTCAGGAAATTTAAAACCCAGTAAGGCTGATGAAGAAATTACAGATAGGATAAAAAAATCAGCAGCTTTAATGGACATAAAGCTGCTTGATCATATAATTGTAAGTGAAGAAGGTTATTTGAGTTTTATGGATGAAGGTATTTTATAAAAATCCTTCTAGATCTATGTAGATATCAAATAATAAATTAAGCCTGTCCTGCCGGGCCTCCAAAATTGAAAGGAATTTCAACCGATTCCATATCTTGAATGGTTCCATTGGCTGATTCGAATTTTTTTACATTATCGATCATCGCCTTCATGAATCGTTTCGCGTGAAACGGAGTTAAGATGATTCTATTTTTCACTTTGCTTTTTGGTGTTCCTGGCATTACGTTTACAAAATCAATTACAAATTCAGCATGACTATGTGTAATGATGGCGAGATTGGCATATGTACCTTCTGCTACTTCTTCAGAAATTTCGATATTAAGTTGATTCTCGATGTTATTGGCGGCCATAGTTTATTGGTTGTTTAATGCGTTAAAAACTTTTTTCAAAGCGATCTCTGGATTTTTTTCCAATTCTTCTTCATCTAAGAAAATAGAAACATCCATTTTGCTTTTCATTTCATCTACTATTTTTTTCTTAGATAATTTTATTTTTT
>CALCNY010000092.1 GCA_937897585.1 uncultured Chitinophagaceae bacterium
CGCTAACCCAGAACTAATTGAAGCTGTAAAACTGATACTAGCAATGGAGTTGCTCACACAAATATTGTTTGTAGATGCAACAATAGTGACTGTAGGAGGAGGAAGTAAAAATGAATTCTTGTAAATTTTTCCATGGTCTTTTAATGGAAAATTATTACCTGCAAAAGAGTACAATACGGCGAAAATGCTGAATATCAGCAAGTAGCTTTTTTTCATCAGTTGATTTTTAATGAGGGTTATAAATTAATCTTACTTATTGTAATCGAATCAAAATTATGCTTTTTATCAATACAAGTCATATTAACATTAAATAAATTAATGTATAAAAAATCAAAAACTGAAAATCATCTAACAATAAAATTAATTAACCGAAATTGCAGCTTTATTTATTGAATCTTCTAAATCCCTCAAATGAAAATTTTACTTCATTACCTCAAACCTCATAAATGGCTGGTTGGTTTTACGCTTTTAATGGCCGCAATTAATATTGGCTTTTCACTGATTGATCCGATTTTATTAGGCAAGCTCGTTAATCTCGCAGGTGATTATAAAGCAAATACATCTTCCTTTTCAGAGAATAGTTTTTTCTGGAGTTATGTGCATACTATTCGCAACAATAAGCCTTACTTACAACTTGGCGTTTTTTACATACTGTTATTTTCGATTTCAGTAGCTATGGTAAGTCGTATTGCCAAAGCTTTTCAAGATTATTTTTTAAATCTAATCATTCAAAAATTTGGCGCCAAGGTTTTTACAGATGGTTTACAACAAGCCATGAAATTACCTTATCAGGAATTCGAAGACCAACGCAGTGGTGAAACTTTATCCATATTGACTAAAGTAAGAAGTGATGTAGAAAAGTTCATGATTAATTTCATCAACATACTTTTTGGAATTATTATTGGAATCGTTTTCGTGTTTGTATATGCTGCGTTATTTATCAATTGGAGAATTCCAGTAGCTTATTTAATTGGTATTGGGGTACTCACTTTTATTACCAATAAATTGAGTAAAAAAATAAAGCAAATTCAAAAGCATATTGTTAGCGAAACAACAGCATTAGCAGGCTCTACAACAGAATCTTTAAGGAATATCGAACTGGTAAAAAGCTTGGGTCTAACATCTCAGGAGGTAGATCGTTTGAATAAAAATACCTATAAAATACTTGGACTTGAATTGACAAAAGTAAAGCGTGTAAGAAGTATCAGTTTTGTTCAGGGAACTTTGGTAAATACTTTACGTCAAGTGATTCTATTTATATTGATGTGGTTGATTTTTAGAAATGAAATGGATGCAGGCCAATTGGTAACCATGCAGATTTTTTCCTTTTTTGTTTTCGGTCCTTTACAAGAAATTGGAAACATTCTATTGTCTTATCGTGAAGCCGAAGCCTCATTAAATAATTTTGATAAGCTGATGAAAAAGGCGCCAGAGCAAGAGCCTTCTAATCCTAAGAAATTAGGTACTGTTGAAAATCTTTCTTTTAACAATGTAGGTTTCAAACACCAGTCTGCCACACATAAAGCCATTGATGGTATCAGCTTTGATGTTTCCCTTGGAGAAACAATCGCCTTTGTCGGGCCGAGCGGAAGTGGTAAATCTACATTAATGAAATTACTCGTTGGTTTATATCGCCCGCAAGAAGGGAAAATATTATACAATCATCTCGACGAAACTGAAATTCATTTTGATGATCTCAGAAATCAAATTGGTTTTGTTACTCAAGACACCAATTTGTTCAGCGGTACCATCAAAGAAAATCTGATGTTTGTAAACCCTGCAGCCACCGAGGCTGATTTGCATGATGCCTTACAAAAAGCAGCTTGTACAAACCTACTGGACAGAGCCGAAAAAGGACTTGATACTATGATTGGTGAAGGAGGCTTAAAATTATCCGGTGGCGAGAAGCAAAGAATTTCTATCGCCAGAGCCTTGTTACGCAAGCCACGCATTCTCATTTTTGATGAAGCTACTTCTGCATTAGATTCATTAACGGAAGAGGAAATTACCAACACCATTATTGAAATCTCAAAAGCCCAAGACCAAATTACAATTTTAATTGCACATCGATTGAGCACCATTATGCACGCCGACAAAATTTTTGTTCTTGAAAAAGGAGATGTTGTGGAAACGGGAAGTCATCAAAAATTAATTGATGAAAAAGGTTTGTATTATGCGATGTGGAGACAACAAATAGGAGAGCGGAAAAAAAATTAGGAATGATTATTCGATTTGTAACACACATCACACAAAAAAAATGATTATCAAATTAATTTTGCAACATGTCTGACAAACCAAATTATTACCTCAGTATTTTTAAAATGAGATGCCCTAGATGCAGAAGGGGTAAGATGTTTAAAGATGCGAATCCATATAAAAGACTTTCCTTAAAACACATTTTTGATATGTATGATAATTGTCCTGTTTGTCATCAAAAATATGATATGGAACCAGGATTTTGGTATGGTACAGGATATGTGAGTTATGCTTTGGCTGTGGCCATTTCAGTGAGTACATTCGTAGCCTGGTGGGTATTAATTGGTATTTCTACTGATGATAACAGGATTTTTTTATGGCTCATTACAAACACTATCGCATTAGTTGTATTGCAACCCTGGATGATGAGATTAAGCCGCGTTATATACATCCGATTCTTTGTAAATTATGATGAAGATTATCAAAATCATAAGCCAAAAGAATTCGAGTAAATTGAATGTATATTTTACTGTCAACATCTCCTAAACCCTAATTACTAATTCCCAATCCCCAATTCCTAACACCTATTTATTCCACAATAAGAGAAAGCGTAATCGTTCTCGATTTTATTTGGTCGATGACATTGGAGAATTTGAGATTCGGGTCTTGTTGATGAACATTCTTAAAGCCCCATCCCAATTTAATTTCAGGAGAGAAAACAAACACAGGAAAATAAAAATGAAATCCGACTCCGGCTTCTATTCCGTAATCAAACTTGTTTAATTTGATTTGTTTTTCAGTATTCTTTTCACCGGCATTGGCAGCAAAATCGTATTCGAGTTTTCCGCCGCCAAGCATGTATACTTTGAAGTTATTAATTCTATCACTACTGAATTTTACCTGAAAAGGAAGTGCCATTGTAATACCCTGTACTTTTCTTGTAGTAATGGTATCTTCTTTAGCAAACCTGTCGGGATATTTTAAACGATATTGAAATGCTTTTTCAGTGAAAACCAGATTAAGTGGATAGGTTCTTAGATCAAAATGTTCAGAAAGCCTCATGTTTACAAGCCATGCCAAATTGATACCGGTACTTTGTAAACTTTCAACAACAAGTACACTGTCATTATTGGCAGGGTCAAAAAATCTTGGTGTAAAATTGAAATGATAGTAGGCTCGATTTGTACCTAAACTTATGCCAAAATGAAATTGTTGGTAATCATGATCAGGCAAATTCAATTCAATATCATTTTGGGCAAATGATACCGAATGCAAAATGCAAATGCATAGTAATGTGTTTATTATTTTATTCCGCAATAAATGCTGCATATGCCTAAACTTAATTTTTTGTTGTATGTGCTTTGGTAACCGGTTTTTTCCATAACCTGAATAAAAGCTTTTCCTTCAGGGAATTTTTTTATGGATTCATCCAGATACTGATAAGCGTTTTTATTTTTTGAAAACAACTTGCCTGCACCGGGTGTGATTGTTTTCATGTAAAATTGATAAATCTGTTTTATAATTGGCAATTGTGGTTGACTAAATTCAAGTACAACTAATTTGCCACCGGGTTTTAAAACTCTTCTGATTTCACTCAATCCCTTTTCAAGATTTTGAAAATTTCTTACGCCAAAAGCCACTGTTACTGCGTCAAACGTATTGTCATTAAAGTTTATTGCCTCGCTGTCGCCATTAAAAAGTTCAATTTTGTTTTCAAGATGTAGCGTATTAATTTTTTGTCTGCCAATCTCTAACATGCCATTACTGATATCTATTCCGATAATTTTATCTACATCAAGTATTTTAGTTGTCATGATGGCCACATCGGCAGTGCCAGTAGCCACATCTAGAATTAGCTTAGGCTGTATTGATTTCAGCTGCTTGATGGCTTTTTTTCTCCAGATGATATCAATGCCAACACTTAAAAATCGGTTGAGAAAATCATATTTCACAGCAATGTTATCAAACATGCCCGCAACCTGTTCTTTCTTGCTTAATGAAGAGTCTTTATCAGGTACCACCTCGTCGTGTGCAAATTTTGTCATTAGATTGCAAATATACATCCTTTGCCACTTCAGAGAAGTCTGTAACAGTATTGAATATTTAATGTTTATTTTTGTTTAACAAAACTTGTACATGCACATCAAAAAAGCGGTTTATATCATCAGCAGCCCGGATTACGAAAAATGCCCTAACCCAGATAAACCCGAATACGCATTCATCGGAAGAAGCAATGTTGGAAAATCTTCATTAATCAACATGCTTTGTAATAATGATAAACTTGCCAAAACTTCTTCCTCTCCCGGGAAAACGCAGTTGTTGAACCATTTTGAAATATTATCAGATAGTGGAGAAGGCAACAATGTCATTACCTCTCAGTGGTATTTGGTGGATTTACCTGGATATGGTTTTGCTAAAGTGAGTATGAGTAGCAGAAGGAGATGGGAACAGATGATTGAAAACTATCTTCGTAAAAGAGAAAATCTCACCATGATTTTTGTATTGATTGATTCGAGACATTCTCCACAAAAAATAGATCTTGAATTTTTAGAACAACTCAAAAAATGGCAAATACCTTTTTCGTTGATTTTTACAAAAAGTGACAAAGAGAATCAAAGAACGGTTAGTAAAAATGTAAAAGACTTTTTGGATGCGATGAGAAAAACATGGCAATTTTTACCTCAACATTTTGTAACCAGTGCAACTAAAAAAACCGGCAAAGACAAAATATTAAATTACATCGATGAGGTAAATGAACAATTGAGTGCAAAGAAAATTAATTAACTACTTTATTGGCACAACAGCTACTGGCAAAGGCTTCTGGCTTGGCTTTGAAGGCAAACCCCATTCCTAAAATATAACCCATAGCTTCTCTTAATGCTTCATTACTTTTAAATTGTGGATTGGTATTGATGTCTGCATGTACTTCCATATCTACATGATATGTGGTAAATAAACTACAAAGTTCATAAGCGATTTCAATACTTTTGGCAACTTCAACCAGCATACGTTCTTTAATGCTGTATTGATGAAAAGTTTTGTCGTTATGAATGAACATAAACCCTCCTGCACCTTCTCTGAGAAATACAATGACAGTTGCAAATTCTGTTTCTTTTCCTTTAACCTGACTGTCGGTGCCGATACAAACTTTTAATTTATATCCCTGATGAGATTCTTTTTTAATAGCTTGTTCTACGGCGTCTTTGAGATCGGAAGAGCACACA
>CALCNY010000093.1 GCA_937897585.1 uncultured Chitinophagaceae bacterium
ATGCAAATTTGTATGATACTTTAATGGAGTATTTTCGCAACGTAATAATTACAGACGGTGTTTGTAAAAACATAAAAAATGAGGGCCAAAATAATGATGAAGAATACGATGAATCAAAAAAGAAATTGTTTGAAGAAATATTATCAACAAGGGTTAATGCTAAAAAAAATTTAGTTCTTGCAGGCCAAAAATTGCCATGTATATTCTACCATCATGGCGCACAAAGCTTCCCTTTTGACAATAATGTATTTTGCGAATATATGGCGAGCCGAGGATTTATTGTAGTATCGTCAAATTACAATTTGCCAAACGAAAAAAATCCACAGTATTTAAATTGTTCATTAGCGAATGATTGTCTGGATGATATAAATTTTGTTTTGGATTTTGTGCTAAGAATGCCAGAAGTTGACACTAGTAGAATTACTGCAATCGGACATAGTTGGGGAGCGCAGTCTTTGATATTATTTGACAATACAAGCTATCAAAAGCGCTTCAAGAAAATTATTTCATTACATACAACCATTGAAGATAAGTCTCTTGAAGAAGCAAAAAGTTCATATCCTAGTTTTGAATACATCTACAGCAACGAGTGTAAGAAAAGTACAACCCCGGTATTTTTATTTGCTGCGCCCAATAGTATAATTACCAACTATTCTATCGATACTGCCGGAAATGAAAAAGTGACAAAACAGACATTGAATGTCACCTTCAATGCCTTTAGGCAAAATAAAGTAACGCCTTATACATTTATCACACTAAAGCACTTTTTAAATCACGACGGTTATATTACTCTGGGAAACCTGAGAATGCCCTATTGTAAAAAATATAATTTGCCTGATATGATAAGCATAAATACCCAACAGAAATACTACGAAAAAATTATTAAGTCAATCGAAAAAATAATACCCAAGTCACTTATTAATGATGGACTTAAGACAATATTTTCAAATGATGGAAATTTTAATGTTGAGTTTTGTAATCGTATTTCATCCTTTTAATACTTTCTTGTAAATGTTATATTAAAGACCTTTGCATTTATCAAAACATAAGCCTAATGAGGGCTACAAGCGATTATAGTGATAAGCAACGTTTGCAATATTTGATATACCCCGATGGGATTTTGTATAATAAAGAAAATAACACAGTTCGAACTCCAAGAGTAAACAGCCTATTCACCGCAATCTCTTATCTATCCTACATTTCAGCGGAAAATAAAAATGGTCAATCTACTCAGATTGACCAAAATTCTCGCTGGGTGGCCTCGTCAGGAATCGAACCTGAATTTGGAGCTTCGGAAACTCTTGTACTATCCATTGTACTACAAGGCCAATTTACATTTGTTGTTTATCGTTTGTTGTTTGGGGTTTTGTTGAAGATGTTTGAAAGGTTCAAAAAGTTTTATTATAAATCAACTAGAACAATAAACCATAAACAACAAACCACAAACATTTGAATTACTTCCCAAAATTCTGAATATTCGTACCAAATATTTTTACCGCTATCGCGAGCAATATTACACCAAAGAATTTTCTCACCACAATCAATCCGCTAGGACCTAATACATTCCCAATCCATTTCAAAGAATGTAAAACAATATAAATCACAACGAGATTGATCAGTATGGCAATGAAAATATTGATATCCTGGTAATTGGCTTTTAACGACATAATGGTAGTTAATGTACCCGAACCGGCAATCAACGGAAATGCAATAGGAACAACACTTCCGCTATGAGGATTATTATCGGGTTTGAAAAACTCAATCCCTAATATCATTTCCAATCCAATTACAAAAATTACAATGGAACCGGCTACAGCAAATGATTTTACATCCAAACCAAGTAGATTCAAAAATTCTTTTCCAATCAGCAAAAACAACACCATCAATGCACCTGAAGCGATTGTCGCTTGGGAACTTTTGATATGTCCGCCCATTTTTTCACGAAGCGAAATCAAAACCGGAATAGAACCCAGCATATCGATTACCGCAAATAATGTAAAACTTATAGTGATAATTTCTTTTCCAATGATGTTGCCGAATTCAAACATAAAAAAGCATTTAGACAAAGATAAATGCTTTGTATAAATGCTTTTAAAATAAATGGCTGACCACTTTAGAAATTACATCTGATACCAGCTGAACTATTCATGCCTAATGTATTGAAACCGTATACTTCACTGTATTTTGTGTTGGTAAGGTTTTTAATATCAGCAAAGAATTTACATTTACTTTTTGGAATATTATATTCAGCATAAAGATTGATCAAAACATATTCTTTCAAATTGATTTCAACAGGGTTGTAAAAAGCATCATAGGTAATATCGGTTCTTTTGCCAACATATAAAACGCCAGCGCTTGCATAAAAACGTTTGTTTATTTTATGAGACAAGTTTAATCCAAAAGTTGATTTCGGACGACGAATCAAGTTGAAATAATTAGTGTCCTTCCCATTAAGCTTCGTAGTGATATTTCCATCAACAAATGCATAATTGAATTTTAGAGTAGTTGATTTTCCTATGTTCAAACTTGATTCCAATTCTACACCATAATCGTTTTGTTGATCCTGGTTGATATAAAAAGAAGCATAAGTATTGGGATCGAAAAAGAAAGCAATAGCATCTTTCGCCTTTCTGTTGTTCACTACAATTCTTCCATTGTATTTGTTATTCTTCGAAAAATATTGCACACCTCCTTCAACAGTTAAAGCCGTTTCTGGTTTTAGATTTTTATTGCCATATTCAGAATAAAGCTGGTATAAAGTAGGTGTTTTGTATGCCGAAGAAACATTGGCGAATAACTTCCATTTTTCATTCAACAAAATAGAAGGGTTTATATTGAAAACAACATTATTTCCATAAGCTGAATGGTTATTAAATCGACCACCTAATTCGGCATTGAAACCGGACTTTGTATTAACTACCAGTGAACCGTATACGCCAATCTGGTGTTGTTGTAAACTGTCTTTTCCCAAAACGCTTTTGTAAGGTCCGAAGTAGCCTATAGAATAATAAGACTGATCGCTGTTGGAGCTTCTGTAATCTAAGCCCCCTGTAAATTTGAATAGCTTGTTAATGGGATAAAAAACATAAGCATCTGCAAAATGTTCTTTGCCTTTGTAAATGCCTTTGCTGTATATATCATAACCATTTCGGCTAAGTGTAGAATCATCAATATAAACTCGATCGTTGTCGTTGTAGTTATATAATACCTTAAGATCAATCTTGCCAATTTTGAATTCATTTTTAATTCCTAGTTGAATATTGGTATTAGTGCTCGTCAAATCCAATTCATCAGTAAACGCACCCTGGTCATAATGCTGATTGAATTTGGCAAATCTGAAATAGGGCTGCAATTTTATTTTATCAGTTGGCTTGTAAGTAAATGATTCATACAAATTGTATTGGGCATATTGATCTTTATCTGTTTTAGTATTCAATGTATCGGTTGCTTCATTAATACCATCACTTTTTACAAAAGAATAATTGATAGTATAATCCAGTTTCTTTTTGCTGCCTGATAAATTAATATTTCCTTTTCGGGTATTGTAGCTTCCGTAACTGAATATACCGTTAATGCCACTTTCATTGTTACCAGCTTTGCGTGTAATAATATTTATAACTCCCGCCATGGCATCAGATCCATATAAAGTAGATTGACTACCTTTTAAAATCTCTATTCTTTCAATATTATCAATACTAAGTAAACGAATATCAAAATTGCTTCCAATTCCTGATGGATCATACAAAGGAACTCCGTCAACTGTAATCAGTGTGTAATCCACTTTTGCACCGCGCATATAAATGCTTTTGTCTTTTCCGGGATTACTGTTGGCGCCATTTACAAATAGGCCAGCTTGTTCGGTCAATAACTGTGGTAAATCTTTACTCCCACTTTTTTCAATTTGTTCTTTGGTAATGATCGTAACTACTTTACCCGTAAGCGAGGATTTGTTAGGAAACTTGTTGGCAGAAACAACCACTTCATTTAAAGTCTTCGTGCTGTCTTGCGCGTTTGAATTGATACTGATGAATAATGCAGCAGCAATAAAAATTTTCTTTTTCATTTTTAAAAAGATTTTTTTTATTACTTCCGAGAAATAAATTGCCGTTCATTTTTAAGCAACAGTAAGAAACATAAAATGTGGTTACACTTTACATCTCAAGCCTTTCTCCCGAAAGCTAATGGATGAATAAAATTGTTGTGGCAGGTCTTCTGACTTACGCTATGTTCACCGCCTTCCCATCTTTACCGACAGTGGCTTGAAGAATGAACAATCATCAGCGTTTACAGCTACGGGGATAGTGCCGGAATTACACCTGGCTTCCCTTTTAATTCCGATTACTCGGAAACCATAACGAAGGCGAAGGTAGAGAAATTAAATGTAAAATTTTGAATGTAAAATGAAGAATGTAAAAGTGGTAAAAAGGAAATAAAATATTCATTTTCTCATGAATGGATAATTTAAAATTTGAAAATAAAAATTAAAAAAACAAATCGTGAATTCGTGGCTAACGTGGCTAAACTTTTTTTCGTTGGTCATAAGACCAACAAGGGCAAATCAAAGTCCCCCTTCGGGGGATTTAGGGGGCAAAAAAAAGACCGCTCAATAGCGGCCTCTTTAAAAAATATCGTTTGATAGATTATTTATCTTTTTTGCACTCACCCACTATTTTGTGGAAACTGTCGTGAGCTTCAGTAATCATTTGTTTTAATTTTTCGTCAGAAGCTTTAGCATCTACCTGAGCCCAAATATCATGACATTGAATCATCAATTTATTCAAAATTGCTTTTGTTTCTTCTGGTTTGTAGTTTGCAGGTATTTCTGAAGCGTACCATACTTTAGAAGCTCTGTACAATTGAGCTACTTTTTCTTTCAAAGGAGCAAAGTTTCCTTCTTCAGCAGGATGGAATGTTGCAGACATTAAAGTATGAAAAGATTTCATTTCAGGCCATTCTGCAGTTTTTGCTGATTGAGCAAAGCTGATGCCTGCAAATAATAAAGTTGTCAAAACAAAAAGACTTAATTTTTTCATTTTTATTGTTATTTGAGTGATTATGAAAATTGATTTAGGTAACAAACTTAAGGTATTTTGTTGTTTTTTGGAGAATTTTAGAGGAAAATTAGTTTGGGAGGCGGGTTTGGGGGGTGAAATAACTAATTCACGAATTTATTTACCGCAGAGAATGGCGTCACGCAAAGCTCGCAAGGTGGCGAAGAGGCAATGATTTTTGCCACGAAGACGCTAAGGCACAAAGTGACACTAAAGATGTTATTAAATTTTAGAGGATAATTTTCATTGCTCCCCTCTCACTCGTGGCTCGTGGATTTCCCCCTTCTGGGGATTAAGGGGGCTTGGGGTTGGGGGTGAGGTGTTTTATTTCATGAGAGAATCATTCTTTCAACTCCCGAAATCCCACTTTTACATTGGATATTTTACATTCAATATTTTACATTTCACATTCTCCCTTTTCTCCTCCCAATTTCCTTACCTTAGTTTCCTTTTATTTCAACAACTCATTTTAAGCAGGATAAATTATGAATGAACAATCAAGAGTTTTTGACTTTCTGTACGAACAACACAGGCATTTCACTAAAAAAGAATTGCTTTCTGAAAAAATTGATGGCCAATGGCAATCATACAGTACATCTGAAGTTATAGACTTGGTCAATAGGTTAAGTGCTGGTTTATTAGAAATCGGCTTGAGTGGCAAAGACATGACTGTTGAAAACCAGGATAAAATCGCTGTTATTTCCAGAAACCGCCCGGAGTGGATTCTTCTTGATTTGGCTTGTCAACAAATTGGCGTATTACTGGTTCCTATTTATCCCACAACCAACGCTAACGAAATTGAATTTATTTTCAATGATGCTGCTGTAAAATATGTTTTCACCAGCGGACAAGAATTGTATGATAAAGTAAGCGGCCTTACCCATAAAATCCCTTCTTTACTTAGCATCTATAGTTTTGATGAATTGCCATCAGCAAAAAATTGGAAGTCTTTAATCGAGCAACATTCACTAGAAAATATTGCAGCCGTTGAAAAAATCAAAGACAGTATTTTACCTGATCAATGTGTAACAATCATTTACACCTCAGGTACAACAGGCTTTCCTAAAGGCGTTATGCTCAGTCATAAAAATCTGGTGATGAATGTACTGAACGCTGTAAAAACATTTCCATTTCCTACCATGCCCGAAGGAAAAGCACTCAGCTTTTTACCCTTGAATCATATTTTTGAAAGAGTCGCTACTTATATCTACATGCACACAGGCATTTCCATTTATTATGCCGAAAGTCTTGACACAATTGGAGATAATCTAAAAGAAGTAAAACCCGTTTTGTTTACTACCGTTCCTCGTTTGCTAGAAAAAGTATTTGATAAAATCATGCTCAAAGGATCCGAGCTGACAGGAATAAAAAGAAAATTATTTTTCTGGGCAGTTGGATTAGCAGAAAGATATGACAATTTACAATCAGGAGGTTTTTTTTATAATCTTCAACTAACGGTAGCGAATAAACTTATTTTCAATAAATGGAGAGAAGCACTTGGAGGAAATGTTCGTTATCTGATTACAGGAGGTGCTGCTTGTCAGACAAAACTATTAAGAATTTTTACGGCTGCGGGCATTCCTGTTTACGAGGGTTATGGTCCAACAGAAAATAGTCCTGTTATCAGTGTCAATTGTTGCAAAAAAGGCGGCACTAAATTTGGAACGGTTGGTTTGGTAATAGAAGGGCAAGAGGTAAAATTAGAATCAGATGGAGAGATTTGTGTAAAGGGTCCGAGTGTGATGATGGGTTATTATAAAAGACCCGACCTTACGGCAGAAGTGATTATTGATGGTTGGTTGCATACAGGAGATATTGGCGTTTTTGAAGACAATAAATATTTGAAGATTACTGACAGAAAGAAAGAGTTGTTTAAAACCAGTGGTGGTAAATATGTGGCACCAACAGCAATAGAAAACAAGTTAAAAGAGTCGCCATTCATTGAGCAGGTAATGGTTGTAGGAGCTGATCAAAAATTTGTAGCGGCATTGATTGTTCCTTCTTTTGTGAATTTAAAAGAATGGATGACGCAAAACAATATTCCGTTTACAAATTTTCAGGAAGCTGTTTTGAATCCTGCGGTGTTTCAATTGTATACTGATGTGGTCAATAATTTCAATCTCGGATTTAATCATGTAGAACAGGTAAGAAAATTCAGTTTACTACCTAATGAATGGACGGTAGATACAGGCGAAATGACACCTAAATTAAGTTTAAAAAGAAAAATAATTATGGAGAAATATCAGCAATTTATTAAAGAAATTTATCAGTAATTACAATGGATAAAATCCTTTAGATTCAAGTTTCTCAAAGTCATTTTGTATTGTCCTAAAATAAGTTGATAAGTTTTAATAAAGTCTCGGTTGCCTCAGGTAGCTGGGATTTTTTTTGTGAAAATATAATAGGTGTTTTCACATTGCGATATTGCAATATCGCAATATCGCAATATTACGTCCACAGACTTGATATAGCCAAATTTTAAAACTAATATTTCTTCAGTACCACTTAACTTTTTTCAACAATAAAAAAACCCCGAGATAATTCGGGGTTTCTTATATGGCTTCGATAATTTTTTAAAGTATTTGCTTTAGTTTTTAGGATATTGAAGCCATTGGTCTTTTCGTTGGATTGGATATTTGTTAGATTTCATAGGATAATTCGTTAGCATCATGGATATCGGATAACTGATACAAACATACAGCCTCGATGATGCGAATCATAGTAATTGTCAAGGCCAGTTTGAAAGTCACGTATTTCGTATGCGATTGGGTAAGTAGGATTACGTATTAGATCACGTTTGGTCGCTTTGCTTCTTTGGAGTTATTCGTTGTTTAAAAAGTTCAATGAGTTCAAAAGGTTCAAAAAGTTAACGACACAACCTATTGAACTCATTGAACCTATTAAACCTATGGAACCTTTTCTATCGTCTCCGGCACATTACTATCCTCCGTTCTCGAAGTGATCCGTTTACTAATGGGATAATAATCCATATTTTCCTCTGGATAAGGATGTAAAAAAGTATTGATCTTTTCTGTGGTGTTATCTTTTTGCAACCAGTTTTGATATTGCAATGGATCGACTATTACAGGCATGCGATGTTTGAGATTGTGAATCTTCGCCATTAATGGATTGGCTTCAGTGGTAAGAATAGAAAACGTCTGTACTAGCTCACCCGTTTCTTTGTCTGTCCAGCCCGAATAAATGCCTGCAAAACAAAATATCTTTTTTTCCTTCATGAAAATATAATGCGGGAATTTTTTTCCTGATACATCCATCCATTCAAAAAAACCATCAGCAGGAATTAGACAACGTTGATGTTTGATTGAAGAACGAAATGAAGGTTTTTCAAAAACAGTTTCTGATCGGGCATTTAATGTCTGTGCTTTTAATTTATCGGCATCGACTTTTGTTTTCACCCAAGACGGTATCAAACCCCAATTGAACAATTGAATATGATGAGGATCTTCTTGTGTAATTACCGGCATTTTTAAAAACGTAAAACCATCTGCATGATACACAGGCTGCCATTCCTCGCCATCCCAGTTAACCTGAAGCGCGGCTTCTATTTTTGCCATTTGTTGTGTGAGAGAGAAGTGAAAGCACATGGTGTAAAAATAGAAAGTAAAAATTTAAAAAAGGATATACAGGTTCAAAAGGTTTCAAAAGTTCAATGAGTTCAAAATGTTTGTTTTAGCAATAGAATTTAGTAGGTATAATTAATTTATATCTATAATGCCAATCAACCTTTTGAACCTCTTAAACCTTTTGAACTTCTTGAACCTTTTAATCAAACAACAAACAGCATTTTTCTCTACTTTTACACCTACAAATTCAATAATGGAAAATATCATTTCAGCGATTAAAAATTGTTTTCAGCAATACAGTTCTCAACCCATACAACAAATCGAAAAAATTCCACAAAGCGGTAGCGACAGAATTTATTTCAGAATTTATTGTGAGGACAAAAAATCTTTCATCGCCACTTACAGCAACAACACCAGAGAAAACAACACGTTTATTTATTTCAGTAAACATTTTAAAAATATTCAGGCGCCGGTACCTGAAGTATTGGCTGTAAATGATGAAGCATCAATTTATATACAGGAAGATTTCGGCGATACCTCATTGCTAAATGTTTTAGAAGCTAATGGACAAAATGAAATAGTGTTTGACTTATTCAAAAAAAGTCTGAAAGCCATTGCGCATTTGCAAATCAATGGCGATAAGAACCTAGACTACTCACAATGCATCACCAGCAAAGAATTCGGGCAGCAAGCTATTTTGAGTGATCTGCTCTATTTCAAATATTATTTTTTATACACTTTAAAAATTCCTTACGATAAAGAAAGTTTAATTAAAGAATTTGAAGCCATAAGCAATTACCTCGCTCATGTAGATCACAAATATTTTATGTTCCGCGATTTTCAGAGTCGCAATATTATGGTGAATAACAATGAAGTTCATTTCATCGATTTCCAAGGCGGCATGAAAGGCGCATTGCAATATGATGTGGCTTCTTTGTTATGGCAGGCCAAAGCCAATCTCAGCGATGAATGGAAAGACAAGCTCTTGAATTATTATATGGATTGTGTTGATGAAGAATTGGGGACTCCTGTTGACAGAACCATTTTCACCAATCAATACAATGGTTATGTGATGATACGCTTGTTGCAAGTATTAGGCGCTTATGGTTTCAGGGGATTGTTTGAACGTAAAGCGCATTTTTTGACCAGCATTCCATTGGCATTGCAAAATCTGAAATGGTTCATGCAAAATAAAAAAATCGGGATTAGCTTTCCAATGTTTGAATCGTTGTTAAAACAAGTGGTAGCTGATGACATGATCCAGCAATTTGAAAATACTAAAGCCAACGAACAAACGCCGCTGCTGGTTAAAATTCACAGTTTCTCTTATTTGAAAAATGGCTACCCTGTTGATGAAACAAAAAATGGTGGTGGTTATGTTTTTGATTGCAGAGGCATTCTAAATCCAGGAAGAATTGAAGAATATAAAAAACAATCAGGGCAAGATAAACCTGTAAAAGATTTTCTCGAACAACAAACCTTGATGCCGAAATTTTTAAACAGCATTTACGATATCGTCGATATCACCGTTGAAGATTATATCAAACGCGGCTTTGAAAGTCTGGAAATCAATTTCGGATGCACAGGCGGCCAACACCGAAGCGTATACGCAGCTGAAGCTGTCAATCGCCATATCAGAAATAAATTTGGCGTTAAAACAATCGTCACACATTTGAATAACGAAAACTGGGTAAAATAATGAATGCCATGATCTTTGCCGCCGGACTCGGCACACGTTTCAAACCCTGGACAGACAGTCATCCTAAAGCGTTGGCCATTGTCAACAACAAATCATTGCTGCAACGCAACATTGAATATTTACAACAATACAACATCACCAATGTGGTAGTGAATGTGCATCATTTCGCAGACCAGATTATAGAAGCAGTTAATGAAAATAAAGGTTGGGGAAGCAATATCATTATAAGTGATGAAAGAAATGAGGTGCTGGAAACAGGCGGCGGATTGCTGAAAGCACAATCTTTACTCCAAAACGATAAGCCTTTTATCACTTTGAATGCAGACATACTAACAGATTTATCCATCAGCAATTTATTGTCATTTCACAAATCTAATGAAGCGTTGATTTCATTTGGTATTACGAATCGCAAATCCTCTCGTAACTTTTTATTTGATGAACACAACAGATTATGCGGTTGGGAAAACAATGTTACAGGTGAACAAAAAATATCAATAGCAAAAAATAATTTACGTCCGATGGCGTACAGTTGTGTAGCCATTTTCGAACCTATTTTATTCGAGCTCATTCCACAACGAGGTAAATTCTCTTTAACAGAAACCTATTTAAGTCTGGCTGCTGAACATTTAATTATGGGCTATGAACATTCCGGCGATAGATTTATAGATGTTGGCAAACCGGAGAGTGTGGCGGTGGCGGAGGGGATGTTTACTTAGCCCCCTAAATCCCCCAAAGGGGGACTTTGATTATGTTTTATTGAAAACCCAATTTCGCATAGAAGTCTTCTCCTTTCAAAGGAGTAAAATGGGGTCATTTCCCCCTTTGGGGGATTTAGGGGGCTGGGGGTTGGGGGTAAGGCCCTTATTCCTGCGGCGCCTCATAATTATTCTTCTTCTCTTTCTCCTCCTTCGGTTTGAAACCAAAATTATATCGCAATGTAATTCCTAAACGACGCGTATCATTGATACGATGGCCTTCGACGTGTTGACCATTTCTATCAAAATTAAAAGTAACCTGATTGGTGTGTAATAAGTCGTTAATCGAAATGATAAGGTTCACTTTCTTTTTATACAAGCTTTTATTTGCAGATACAACAATACCTCCAAAAGTATTCAACTCATAAAAATTCTGTAAGGCCTTAGAGCGCATAAATGCCTGCAAACTGAGTGTAAATTTTTTAGTGGCTTTATATTCATGAAAAGTAAACAGCGTGTATCCAGCACGGTTATAATTGAAAGGTTCGTTTTGATAATAACCTCTGTATTCATTGTAATTAATCACGCAGCCCATATAGAAAAAATATTTTCCACCTGGAGGTTTACCACCAACGAGACGGAAATAATATTCTTTATTTTTTCCAAGATTATCAAATGTGCGATAAGCAATTTTGGTAACAGGATCTTGATAAATCACATTACTGAAAATATCTTTAGTATCATTAATTCCAACTGCAAAAACAGGAATTTCATTGAACGTCACATTAAATTCATAATTAGTAGTAAACTGTGGTTTTAATGCAGGATTACCCGACTCATACAAAAACTGATCAACATATTTTGGATAAGGATTCAAACTTTCATAATATGGACGGCGAATGCTTTTACGGAAAATCGCGCTGCCCATTAAAGTTTGATTATAGATTTTAAAGAGCTTATGCTTTAGAAAAATATAAGGGAAAATATCTTTTCTGTTGATGCTAAAACTAGTGTCTTTTGGAATCAACTGATGACCATTGATATCTGTAATTTCAAAACGAAGTCCGGGCTTAATGGTAAAACCATGAAATGTTTTAGATAATTGCATGTATGCGGCACTAATCGTTTCGTTGTATTGATACGTATTGGTCTGAAATCTATCAACTGTTCTCACGCCATTTGTATCAATAAAATAATTAGCACTGCTCTGACTCTTGCTATTACTTATTTTAATCCCAGTTTCAAATGTGTATTTTTTAGGTAGTTTTAAAGTAAGGTCAGACTGAAAAGAAAAATTGTTTTTAGTGTTGTCATTTTGGCCATCACCAATAACTGGCGTATGAATAGGAATGATGTATGAATTCGTGTATTGTTGGTCGTTAGCATAATGATAATAACTGTAATCCAAGACATTTGTCCATTCGCTTCCTGAAGTATCGATTTTACATTTAAGCGTTATAGTATTTGAGAGATAATCAGAAATATTGTTATTAGTAATGGCAGATTGTGTTTCTAAAAGATTTTGAGGAAACAGCTGCTTGGTAACGTCAATTGCATTTTCCGCTTTATTTTTATTTTCGTTGAAAGTATATCTCACATCATAAGCGATATTCCACTTTTTGGCAAATGCATAATCCAAACCAGTATTGATATAATGAGTGATGGAAGGATATTTTGTAAAAGAAAGTTGATGTACAATGGTGCTGTCGATATCAAAGCTTCTGTCCGAATTCAATTCTTCAAAATTAGTTCGATCTGTATATTGATAATTGATGTAACTATTTAACTTATCTCCTGATTTACTAAAAGTAAAACCCGTCGTTTTTGTTGCATACACACCCTGAAAATAAGCTATGTTTACGCTACCACTGCTTCCAAGCTTCACTCCTTTTTTCAAAACAATGTTGACAATGCCACCACTACTTGCCGCATCATATTTTGCAGATGGATTTCTTAAAATTTCAATTTTGCTGACGCTATTAGCAGGCAAGCTTTTTAATAACGAAGTTAAATCTGCGCTGCTCAATTTCATTTCTCTTCCATTGATGAAAATAGTTGCTGGCGTTGTACTATTGAGATAAACATTTCCATCCTGATCGATAATCGCACCTGGTGTTTTTTCAATGACTTCAAATGCATTGGTACTGCTGATGGTTAAAGCTTCAGCGTCGACAATGGTTTTGTCATCTTCTTCTTTAATCAATGGTTTTTTGGAAGAAACAACAGTTACCGCAGACATGGAATTGAATTCATTCTTTAAAACAACTTGAATGAAAACATCATTATTTCCGACAAGAAAACTGGTATCAAAATCTAATTTGCCAATTGAGCTGATGTGCAAATTGTATTGAATGCCTTCCGAGATATTGAATTCATCTCTAGATTTCAATACTTTTTTAATGGAAGCATTTGTATCGGAAAGATTTTTTAAGAAAGCAGTAGCGCCTTGTATTTTATTATTCTTTTCATCAGAAATATTAATCATTAATTTTTTACTTTGTGCATAAGAGAAGCTATGCAAAAAAGAAAATAAAATGATTAATGGTAAATAGTTTTTCAAAAATGGATTTTCGAATTTTAAATTTGATTGGAATTATTTCTTTTCAAACAATTCTTTCTTGTCAACTTTCTTTACTTCAACACTGTCTTTCAAAGTTTTGCTGACAATGTCGTAAGGACCGGTAACCACCTCGTCGCCTTCTTTCAATCCTTCTGTAATTTCAATGTAATTGATATCTTGAATGCCTGTTTTTACTGGAACTTTTTTTACTTTACCATCTGCTCCTAATACAAAAACAACCACATCCAAGTCGTCGAGTGATGGCGCAGGAGCATTGATGTCTGAAGTTTCTTTATCATCTTTATTCACAACAATATCATTTTTATCACGAGTAGTCACTGCGTTAATAGGCACGCTTAATACATTTAATTGCGTTTTCGTTTGAATGTCTGCAGTAGCACTCATTCCAGGTCTGAATGGAAAAACACCTTTACCAAGTAAGTCCATATAACTTTCCGGTAGCAATCTTACATACACTTTGTATTGTGTAACATCATTTGTTGTAGCGGCTAAGGCTGACTGTGAGGAAGCACCGTTGTTGGAACTGGCAATCTGTGTTACAAGCCCTTTGAATTTTCTGTCGCTATAGGCATCAATCGTTACCAATGCGCTGTCGCCTAATTTCACTTTTGGAATATCATTTTCACCAACATCCACACGAACTTCAATTTTATCCATATTGGCGATGCGCAAAATTTCAGTACCTACATTGAAACTATTACCTGCAACTCTTTCGCCTTTCTTTACATTTAATAAACTCACCACGCCATCCATAGGCGCGATGATGGTTGTTTTACCTAAATCTTTATTGGCACGATTCAAACTGGCTTCAGCAGATTGTACACTTGCACTCATGCCTTTAATATTCTGTACACCTGCGTTGTAATTGGCTTTCGCCGTTTTAAAATTTGCTTCTGCCACATTGAATTCACTTTTGCTGATTACTTTATCATCAAACAATTTCTTCTGCATGTCGTAATTCTTTTGTGCTTGATCGAGTTGCGCCTGCAATGCATCAAGACCAGCTTTTGAATTGGCTACTTGCGCTTTAGATTGATCCACACCAAACGAAGCCTGGTCACGTTGTATACTATAAATATCTGCGTATATGCGTGCCAGTAACTGACCTTTCTTTACTGTGTCTCCTTCCTGTACAGTCAGCTCGGTAATTTCACCACTAATATCTGGACTTACCTTCACTTCTACTTCCGGATACACTTTACCGCTGGCATTCACCACTTCAATGATGGTTCTTTTTGCCGCTTTTTCAGCTGTTACTTTGGTGCCTTCTTTTTTGCCAAACACACCCGTTTTAGACATTACCACCAAAACCACCAATAATAGAACGGATCCGATTATAATCCATTTTGTCGTTTTATTCATATCAATATTTTAAATAAACATTTTATAATTTCAAACCTGCGCCTTTGTAAAACTCGAGCACTTTCATTTTAAATACAAAATCAAAATGATTTAAAGTGTATTCCAATTTTGCACGCAATAAATTGTTCTGCGTCGTAATCAAATCAAATGTGCTTAATGACCCGATAGCAAATCGTTTGCCTGCAAAATCAAAAGTTTTTTCATTGGCGTCAACCGATTTTTTACTGGCATTGAATTTCTCCAAAGCAACAATAGCTGCATTGTAAGCTTGGTAAATATCTTGTTTTAATTTCTGATCGTCTTGTTGTTTCTGAATCTGAATACTTTCGAAATTGAGCTTGCTTCTTTCGTAATTTATTTTAGCATTACCGCCATTAAAAATCGGAATGTTCATGCTCAATCCAAATGACTTTCTAAAGTTATCATTCATTTGTGTAGAAAAAGCTGAAGGCTTGATATGGCCGATAACATTACCGTTTGTATAAATAGGACTTTGCACATCATAAAAAACGCCGCCGCCCGCATCCGCAAGCAAACCTGTAGATTGGTAACCATTTGGAATTCTTTCGTAAACAGCTCTTTTTGTAAAGGAAAGATAGTTGGTGCTCAAATTTCCAAACATAGAAAAACTAGGATATCTGGCTGCTTTGGCTGCAAGCATTGATTTTTGTGCTGCTTTAAGATGATAATCATTCACCTGTTGTTGTGGCTGATTTTTTAAAGCTTGTTCGTATACATATTCCGGTTGTAAATCAGCGATGGTTTCCAAAGGAATAGAATCGACTGGAGGCGCTTCAATTTCAAAGGCCTGAGCCGCATCAATATTCATTAAAGATTTTAAAGCCAATGTGGCTTGCGATACGTTTCCTTTTGCTGAAATGTAATTGCCGCTGTCTGCCGCCAATTGGGCTTCTAGTTGTGTGGCGTTGAGTTCAGGAAGTGAACCAGCGTCAACCAATTTGCGAGTATTGGTAAGTTGAAATTGTGTTTGTTGAATTTGTACTTTGGTAATGTCTTCTTGTTGCATCGCCAGCAAAATTTGTAAATAAGCATTTGCCGTTGAGAGTGCAACATCATAAGCCACCTTGTTCACTGTGGCTTTGGCTGCCATGAAATTCCATTCATTGGCGGCAATGGTATTTCTTTTGCTGAAAAAATTAAAAACATCTGCACTGGTTTGCAATTGAAATCCTGCAGATAAATAATTTTCAGTAACCCTGTTGTATGTGGTAGGGTCCTGGTTGTTACCGCTGTTGAAAGCTGTGCTCATGCCCAAGTTTAATCCTGGGTAACGTGACAATTGACTTTGCTTCAGCGTCAGTGCAGAAATTTTTGCCTGAACGGTTGTGGAAGTCACACCAAGATTGTGGGCCATCGCATATTCAACGCAGGTTTGTAAGTTCCATTTTTGTTGTGCTGAAACGCTGAGAGAAAATGAAAATATTAGTCCTATGGTTATTGTAGTCAGACGCATGGCGCAAAATTACGCGATTAGGAGGTTTAAAAAGCAGGGAAAAAGATGAAAGTTGTCAGTTATAACCACGAATTCACGAATTTTTTTTGCCACGAATGCACGAAGACACAAAGTACCACGAAGTTTTTTGGATGTACTTTATTCCCCCTTCGGGGAAATTTGGTTAACCACGAATTCACGAATTGTTTACCGCGGAGAAGAAAGTATAAAGAGTTAACGCAGAGATTTATTTGATATCAAAAAGTTAGTTTCAAGAGGATAATTGCCACTTACTTATTCCTTATTTTTAGTTTCTTATTATTTATTGCAACGAATGGGTTTCACGCAAAGCTCGCAAAGGGGGAGGAAATGTAAAATGTAAAATATTAAATAATGAATGTAAAAGTGGGATTTAGGATATGAAATGATTATTCTCTCATGAATTGAAAAACCTCACCCCCAACCCCTCTCCTGAAAGAGAGGGGAGCAATCAGAATTATCGACTTTGTGAAACTTTGTGCCTTAGTGTCTTTGTAGCAAATACCTCCGCGTAAACTCTACATTCTCCATTCTCCGCGGTGAAAATAATTCGTGCATTCGTGGTTATTCTTTTTTGTTGGTCGTAAGACCAACAATGGCAAAACATAATCAAAGTCCCCCTTGGGGGATTTAGGGGGCCTCGTGGTTATTCCCCCAATCTCCTGTTGTTTTTCCCCTTACACTTCAATACCCTGTAATTAATTTGCACCAGAAATTACACCACATTCTATAACAATTTAGTTTTCTATTAGTAAACTTTTTTATAATTTTATAAAAATGTTCAATATCATAACCAGAAGAACATTGCTCGAATATTGTGATGCATATCCCCAAGCACGAACAGCGCTTTTGGAATGGTATCATCAATGCAATAGCAACAATTTTAAAAATTTTAATGAGCTTAAAAAAACATTCAGCACTGCAAGTATTGTTGGCGACGACAGAGTAGTGTTTAATATTATGGGCAATCATTACAGATTAATTACAAGAATCGTTTTTGAATATAGAACAGTTCAAATAAAATGGTTTGGAACGCATAATGAATATGATAAAATTGATGCTTTAACCATCCAGTATAAAAAGTAAATTATGGAACTCAAAATCATAAAAAATAAAAAACAATACAATGACTGTTTGGATTGGGTTGATCTGCAATTCGATAAAAAGATACATCCTAAATCTGCTGAAGGTGAAAAATTACAAATCGTTCTTTTATTAATTAAGCAATATGAGGATATCCACTTCCCAATTCCATTACCCGATCCTATTGAAACAATAAAATTGAAAATGGAAGAAAAAGGAATGCGCAATAAAGACTGGGTTGGAATCATTGGCAGTAAGGGTTATATTTCTTCAATCTTAAATAAGAAAAAACCACTAACACTCGAATTGGTAAAATTTTTTCATCGAGAGTTGAATATTCCTGCTCATGTTTTGTTAGCGTAATGAGTAGAGCTGGATGGAGCTGGATAAGCTAGAAATTGCTGGATGCTGGATACTGGATAAATCCCCATACAAAAACAACAAACATTCAATAACAAACATTTTATTCTAATCCTCTGCGTAAACTCCTTCACATCATTCTCCGTAGTAAAAAATTATTGACTAACCCAGGCAAAACATAATCAAAGTCCCCCCTTGGGGGATTTAGGGGGCTTAATTCGTGCATTCGTGGCTAACCCTCACCAAACGTTCCGAAGGAACGAATCAAAATAAATATCATTTCGGGCTAAAGACGAGATGTTCCTATGGAACATTGTATAATCATTGCGCCTTCGCCACCTTGCAAGCCTTGCGTGAAAACAACCTTCGTGGTACTTTGTGCCTTCGCGCCTTCGTGGCAAAAAAATTTCGTGCCAACCCCTTTACTTATAATACTGCCCTTCCGGAACCGTATACGGATTTGATTTTAAAAACTTCGTTAGCGCAGCATATTCCTGATTGTGTAGTTGTGTCCAACTTTGAAATGCGGATAAATTTTCTGAAGATCCAAACAGCCATTGATTGTAAGCTTCAAACAATCCCTCACGTAATAACTGCTGATGAAATTCAAATAGATGAAACGGATATTTTTCTGTTTTGTCGTTATACCAATCCAGAATAAATCCTGTTCTGATCATGATTAATTTGTTTACAGAAATGCCCTGTGAAGCTGTAGCGTTTTGCTTACTTAAATTAGATAATACCTTTTGAACAAACTTATTTTTGTCTTTCACATCACCATCCGTTAGTAAACTCATATAAAGTTTCTTATAGCCATTCAACACAATATCTTTTACCTCTGCTGTTTTGTTTCCGTATGGATCGATGTTGATATAAATTTCTCCGTAAATTAAACTCCAGAGATAATTTTGCTGAAGGGAATAATACTTTGAAGCATTGTAATAATTTCTGGAATAAGCAGGATCTTTTTCAATTCCTTTTTCCCAGTAATCAATACAATCATTGCGGTTTTGCATCGACAATAACTCGCCCATTTCATTGTTGATGGCGCCATTATTAGGATATTGCAACAACCCTTTTTTATACAACTCCTCACAAGCCATATATTGGCGAAGGCCTTTGTAAATGTTTCCTGCAATTTGAAAACACTGGTCATCAGCTTTACCAATATCAGTAACAGGTTTGATGATTTGTAAGGCTTTGGTAAATTCTTTTTCGAAATAATAACAAAGAGAAAGGTCTTTTATATAAGTGATGTTAGCAGTATCAAGCTGATAGGCGTTGTATAACATCGATTCAGCACTGGCATAATCACCGTCAATCAAATAATTTTTTCCAAGATTATGAAAATAAGCAGCATCCTGTGCCTTCAGATTTACCTGAATGCAAAGCACTAATAAAATAATTGAAAAAAATCTTGACATCTTTATGTCAGTCTTTGTGAATAATTGCAATCTTATTTTTTAAATCAAATGAGTCAGCAAGCCGTCTCTTAATTTAGGTTCAAACCAGGTACTCTTCGGTGGCATTACATTTCCGCTGTCGGCAATATCAAATAATTGCTGAATGCTTACCGGGTAAAGACTTACAGCCAATACCATTTCTCCGCTGTCCACTCTTCTTTCCAATTCACCCAAACCTCTGATGCCTCCAACAAAATCAATTCTTTTATCAGTGCGCTGGTCTTTGATGTCAAGCAATGGATCTAAAATGTTATTTTGAAGAATAGTTACATCTAAAATGCCAATAGGATCTTCGGTAAAAGTATCGGGTTTTGAAACCAGCTTATACCATTGTTTGTCGATATATAAACCAAAATGATGCAAAGCTTCCGGGCGATAGGCTTCACCAACTTTTTCCACCGTGAACTGATTTTCCAATTGTTTTAGAAAATCTTCTTTTGAAAAAGCACCTAAATCTTTTACCACACGGTTGTAGTCCATGATATGAAGCTGATTCGAAGGAAATAAAGTAGTGAGGAAGAAATTCGCTTTTTCACTGGCTTTTGCTCCTAATGAAGCTCTTACTTTAGCGGCAGAAGCTGCACGATGATGACCATCAGCGATATAAGTACAAGGAACTTTTGTTTTAAACAACTCAGTTATTTTACTGATTGTGTTGTCGTCGTTCACAATCCAGATACTATGTTGTATGCTGTCTTCGGCAATGAAATCGTATTGAGGATTTTTATCCTTAGTCCACTTGCCAATAACCGCATCAATTTCATCTACATTTCTATAGGCAAGAAATACATTTCCAGTTTGAGCACCTGTAGTTTTAATGTGGTTGATTCTGTCGAGTTCTTTCTCTGGTCTGGTGAACTCGTGCTTTTTAATCAAGTCATTTTCATAATCATCAACTGAGCTTCCGCAAACCAAACCGGTTTGGGCTTTGCCATCCATAATCAAACGATATATATAATAGCAAGGCTTATTTTCTTTGAATAAAATATTACGACTGATAAAAGCAGTTAGATTTTCTTTTGCGGTATCGTAAACTTTTTGAGAATGTATATCAGTACTTTCAGGTAAGTCAATTTCACTTTTTGTGATGTGTAAAAAAGAAGAGTGATTACCCTGAGCTTCAATCTTTGCTTCTTTACTGCTGAGCACATCATAAGGGCGCGAAGCTACTTGTTTGGCAAGTTGTGCTTCTGGTCGTAAGGCTTTAAACGGAGATATAGTTACCATAATCAAATAATCAAATATTGTATTTTCTGAGAGACAAAAATAGTCTTTCTCAGTTAGTAAGTTTCAATCGTGAATAAAAATCAGAGAATAGATTTTGTAAAGTTGCGCATCACGTCCACAAGTACTTCTACACTACTGATTGGCAATGCGTTATACAAAGATGCGCGAAATGCACCTGAAAGTCGGTGGCCTTTGATGCCAACAATTCCTTGTGATTGGGCATAATCAAGAAACATTTTTTCATGTTCAGGATTTTTTGCTGCAAAACAAACGTTCATTTTACTTCTGTCTTGTTTGTTAACTGAAGTGGTAAACGCTTCGTTGTTGTCTATTTCCTGGTAAAGCATCGCCGCTTTTTCGTTGTTGATTTTTTCAATAGCATCAACACCGCCTATTTTTTTGAGCCATCTTAATGTGAGCATACATACATAAACTGCAAATACCGGTGGCGTATTGAGCATACTTCCTTCGGAAATATGGTTTCTGTAATCCATGATTGTTGGTATCGGATGTTTCACTTTACCGAGTATATTTTCATTTACCACCACCAGGTTCACACCAGCAGGACCCATATTTTTTTGTGCACCGGCGTAAATCAGACCAAAATCATTGAAGTTGAGGCGGCGACTAAAAATATCACTGCTCATATCAGCCACCATCACGTTACTTGTTTTGGGAATCGACTGCCATTGCGTACCATAAATGGTGTTATTGGTAGTAATATGAAAATATTTGGCGTCATTAGGAACTGCAAAATCGTTAGGAATGAAAGTAAACCCTTGCTCTTTTGAAGAGCAAACCACATCTACTCTACCGAAAAGTTTGGCTTCTTTAATGGCTTTACTACTCCAAACACCGGTATCAGCATAAGCTGCCGAATCTTTAGGATCAAGCAAATTCATGGGCACTTGCATAAACTGTGTAGAAGCGCCTCCATGAAGAAAAAGCACTTTATGCTCATCATCTAAATTCATCAATTCTTTTACCAGGGCCCTAGCTTCTTCCATAACCGCCGTGAATTCCGGAGTACGATGGCCCATTTCCAAAATTGACAATCCCGAATTATTATATTCAATTACCGCTTCTGCAGCTTGTTGAAAAACTTCTTTAGGTAAAATTGAAGGTCCGGCGTTGAAATTGTGAATCATGACTGTTTATTGAAACGGGTATTTATACTTACGGTAAAATTGAGATGCAAATGTAGGAAAATTTAAGTTTGGGGTTTGGCGTTTGGCGTTGATTGTTTGGTTAACCTTTTGAACAAATTGAACTAATCAAACCTTTTGAACAAATATTCTGAAAACGTCTAAATCAGAAGATATTGCTGAAAAATACCGTAATCCCACCTCCCCCTTCGGGGGATTGAGGGGGCTTCCTACTCCTCTCTCCCCAACATTCTACTACCCATTTTCCATTGTTTGTTTAAAGAATCAATAGAATTTAATTCATCTTCGGAAAAACGCTGATGAGCTAGCTCCTTTAAATCAGGCTGACCCGCGTTTATCCAGGCAGTATACCAAAAAGAAGCCACTGCATAAATCGATTGGCGCATTCTTCTTTCCACCATATCATCCAATTTATTATTGTAAGCAATCGTATAGGCTGAAGAATATTGTTTGATAATTTTTCCGTTTCGTTCTTCAAATGCATATTTTCTGTCTTCGCGGAATTGGTTGTTTAGTTCTTTTTCAAAAAGTAAAACACTATCTGATGCTTTGGCGCTTTCCATAATGCGATTCCAGATGAAATCGCTTGGATTAGAGATGTAATCAGCTTTTCCTATCAAAAAATCAAATTGTTTTTCGGCAAGTAATTCCGGTACGCGACTTTCCCAGAAACCATGAATGCCTCTTTGATTGGTTAATTGTCCGTTGTGATTGCTGCTGGTATGAAGTGGAACGTGCGCATCGCCAATGTAATGCCCGATTTCGGCACTGTTTTTCATGATCGCCGTAAAATCTTTTTTTGCAAAAGCAAAGGTGAGCCTATTCATCATCACCTGAATATGCCAAGGAACGATGCCATGTGCTTTAAGAGAATCTTCTGAAAATTTCTCAACAGCATCTTTCCATTTTCGGGGTAAGCCATCAAATGGATATTTGCCATAGCGGTCCATATCGATAAAATGTCTTGGACCTTCTTCCGGAACTGCATAACGGCGTTTATCCGGGTCCGTTGCATGCTCTTCCAAAAAAGAAATGTTGGGTTTGTACAACAACATCATTTCCGGAGGCAAGAGAAATACAGCGTAGTAATTGATTTTTCCATGGCCATAAAAACCCCAGGAATAACAATGCTTACAAAGCAGAAAAAATAAAATGAAAATGGAAATTCTAGTTTTCATCGGGTACGAATTAAAAATCAAAATTAATTTCCCGATGAAATATTTCCTAAGTAAAATAAACCTTCTTCAGAAAGAAAATACCATTACAATAAAAAGAAAAAAACAATCTGAGACTATTTTTCTTCTTCAATAATATCAGTAACACCGCCACTTACAGCGAATTTCATGGTTTGCGAACTGCTGATATGCGTGATAGATTTGATTCTTGTTTTCGGAATGATATACACATTGCCTGCTACAGAATAAGCCATTGGTACATACACGGCAACATATTCCTTCAAGCCAAATTCAGCCATATCTTCCTGCGTTACAAATCCTACTCTCCACACATCATTATCATCTACATTAGCAAGAACATTGTAAGTAAATTTCTTTTTATCTCCTGCAAATGCTTCAAAAAAATCTCTTGTAGTAGAATAAATATGCTTCAATCCAGGAAGGCGTTGCATCATCTTATCAAAGAAGACAATAATTTTATTTGATATAAAAAAATAACTGAAATAGCCAATGGTAATGATAAAGAGTATGATTACTACAAATCCCAATCCGTAGTTTTTCACTTGCACAACTCCCTTGCTATCCGTAACCGTAAAAATCGGAATCAGGTTATCAATAGATGTAACTACAGAAAATAAGACGTAAAACGTAATCAATACGGGAGCCAAGACTAATAATCCCTGTAAAAAATATTGAAGTGCTTTTTTGTATTCGAATTTGTTTGTCATGGTGAAGATTTGTAGGGCAAAAGTAATGAATTGTTAGCAAGCCCCCTCAATCCCCCGAAGGGGGAAGTTTATTGTGTTTTGTTGTTTGGAGTTTGGGGTAGAAATAAAATTAATCTTTAAAAAACTTTGATACCATTAAAAGTTTCCATAGTTTTGCGGCGCGAAAATGAACATAACCAACGATACCGCCATAAGAATATTTCAACAAGCTCATCTTTTATTCATGCAATATGGGTTGAAAAGTGTGAGTATGGATGATATTGCCAATAAAATGGGCATCAGCAAAAAAACAATTTATCAATATTATGCTGATAAAGAAGCTTTGGTAGCTGAAGTTGTAAAACAAATTACTTCCGAAAATCAATTTCAATGTGATAACGACATCATCAATTCTGAAAATGCCATTCATGAGATTATTTTGGCTATGGAGCAGATGTCGAAACTATTTGAAACTATGAATCCTTCTATTTTATTTGACCTTCATAAATATTATCCTCAGGCTTTTAAACTTTTCCTAGCTCACAAAAATGATTACGTGTTTGGAAAAATCAAACAGAATATAAACAGAGGTATTAATGAAGGTTTATACCGTGATGATTTGAATATTGAAATCGTATCCAGATATAGAGTAGAATCTATTGTGATCGCCTTCAATCCCGAATTTCAATCTTCCGTAAAATCAAGCTTGGTAAGTATCGCACAGGAATTATCAACTTTCTTTTTATACGGTGTAGTAAATGAGAAGGGTTATAAGCTCATCAATAAATACGCAAAAAACAGATCTAAAAAATAAACATAAAATGTTCAAACTAAAACCAACAAGAACTTTTGTTTTGATTGCCTCTCTTTTCATTTTCTCTGAAAATTCTTTTGCTCAGAAAAAATATGAGTTCTCTGCAGAACAAACAGTTGATTACGCAATGAAAAATGCTATCGATGTAAAAAATGCATTGCTAGACATTCAAATTCAAAAACAAAACAATAGAGAGATAACCGCAATCGCATTGCCACAAATCAATGGAAGCATCAGCGGTACTCATTATTTTGATATTCCAACTACAACCCTTCCCGATTTTATTTCCCCTTCGGTGTATAATGTGTTGGTGAATAATGGCGTTCGTGATGGAAGTGGTAACCCTATTACCTTTCCTAACAACGGATTTGGAAGTGTGCCTGCAAAATTTGGTACTTCATGGAATGCATCTGGTGGATTTGATTTTTCACAATTACTTTTTGATGGTCAGGTTTTTGTGGGTTTAAAAGCAAGAAGCGCTGTTTTAACTTTAGCAACACAAGCTGCCGAAGTAACCAAAGAACAAATCAAAGCCAATGTTTACAAACTGTATTATCAATTGTTGGTAGGCAAACAACAAGCTACCAGTATCGATGCCAATATCGATCGATTTGAAAAATTACTAAGAGACACCAGAGAAATTTATAAAAATGGTTTCGCGGAAAAACTAGACGTTGATAAGGTTGAAGTGCAATTGAACAATCTCAAAACAGAAAAAGAAAAGATTTATGACCAGTTGACCATGGGAAATGATGCTTTGAAATTTTTAGTGAATATTCCACAAAAAGATTCTTTGATTCAAACGGATACTTTGTCTATTGATAAAATTGAATCTCTTGTTTTGAACGATTCTATTAATTACAATAACAGAAAAGAATACCAGCAATTGACTACTGCTATAAAGCTTAATGAATACAATATTAAAAGATTCCAATACAGCAAAATCCCTACCCTTGCTGCTTTTGGAACCTATTCAAAAAATGAGATCGGAAGAGCACACGTCTGAACT
>CALCNY010000094.1 GCA_937897585.1 uncultured Chitinophagaceae bacterium
CGGCAACAAAAAATCATTATTGTATTATTTTTATGTAGCGGCTTACAAAGTGTTGCTCAGCACAGAAAAGAACATCCCTATTCAAGATTCCTATCCTATCTCTTTATTCAGTAACAATATTACCAGATGGGTGCAAGATTTTATGGCACCATTTTTCATTTTTATTAAAATAGAATTTGAAAGCAATGCATCTGGCGAAGACAATTTTCTTGGTGGTGGAAAAACTCAAATTGAAAGCCGTCAATCCTATCGGATATTTGGCAACAAAAGAGACATCTCTTCTGCATCAATAAATATCGAAAACAATAAAATCATCAATTTTAGTTTACAGCTAAAAAATAAAAATATTAAAGCTACATGCGAGTTCGTGCAATAATTATAACATTATCAATCATTTTTTGCTGTAATCAATTAAAAGCTCAAGACTCATTGAGTGTTGATTTTATTGATCAAAATACTTATCAGCTCTATCTTAATGGAAAATGGGACCAATTGATAAACATGGGAAATAAAGCGATTGAGAGAGGAATAGATTTTTCTTATTTAAGACTTCGCTTGGGTTATGCAGCCATTCAAAAGAAAAATTATAGTGAGGCCTTGAAGCATTATCAACATATTCTCAATAAAGATGAATACAACCAAACAGCGAGATATTATGTGTGGTATTGCAGAGAATTCCTCAATCAATCCGACGCGGCCATTTACAACGCCCGTTTTTTTTCAAAAGAAAGTTTAGCTTCTGAAAAATTAAGTAAGTATAAAATCAAATCAGTTGGAATTGAAAGCAGCTACAAAACGACAAACAATTCTTATAGGGGAAATGCCAATTACTACAGAATTAACCTTAGTGCTCAATTAGGCTTCAGCGTTACAATGAGTCAGTCTGTTATAGGATTCAATCAAATGATTAACGAAAAATTCCTTACCTCGATTCAACATAACGACTCCATTAAAATCAATCAAAAAGAATACTACAATTTAACGAGTGTCAATATTGACCATCACTTGCAGTTGAAAGCCTCCTATCACTATTTGTACACGCCTTTTAATAATGTCACTTACCACAACCATTTGGGGATGATTGGCGTAAAATATTTGGGCGATTACTTGAATGTTCAAGGCTCGATTGTATTGGGCAAAATGACTGATACTTCATTTAGGCAGTATGAAGTGCAAGCTGATTATTATCCAATGGGAAATTTAAATTTATATACGAGTACTAATTTAAGTTTCAGAGAATGGTCTGGTGATCATCAGATCAATCTTAAGCAAATCGTAGGTATCAAATTAAATAATAAACTTTGGGTTGAAGGCAATGTAACGATTGGTAAATTCAGCAACCGAGTTGAAAATGATGGACTTTATGTTTACAATGCAATAGACCCGAATCTTTTTAAAGGAGGTATAACATTTTATTACGCGCCCAACAAACACTTACAAATACAACTGGGTACAATTTCTGAAAAAAGAGAATTATTTTATACAAACTATATTTTCAATCAACAATCAATCAACGGAGGTATTACATGGAAATTTTAAAAAAATCAATCGCAACAGCGTTAATCATCGGTGTTAGTTTTTGGGCAAATGCTCAAAATGAAGCTACCATGCAAAAAGCATTCAGTGAAAGTTACAAACAAGAAGCCGCTTATAAATACGGTGAAGCCATTGCGGAACTGACACCTTTCAATAACAATGACAGCTATGAATTGAATCTTAGGTTAGGATGGCTTCATTATTTAAATAAGAATTATAGTCAAGCTCAAACTTACTACCAGCATGCTGTTTCGCTGAAACCTTACGCTATAGAAGCCAAACTAGGTTATGTAAAAGCTTTGGCTGCAACTGAAAACTGGGATAAAGTGTTGCAACAATATGAGGAAATATTAAAGATAGATCCTCAAAATTATACTGCGAATTATTGGTCGGGAGTTATTTATTATAATCGTAAAAAATACGAAACGGCTTCAAAAATTTTTGAAAAGCTCATCAATCTATATCCTTTCGATTACGATGCCAATCATTTAATGGCTTGGACTTGTTTAAATATGGGCAGAATTAATGATGCCAAAACACTCTTTAATAAAGCATTGTTGATTAAACCAAATGATGCCTCTTGTTTGGAGGGATTGAGTAAAATTAAATAAGAAGGGAAATAGTAATAACCACGTATTCACGAATTGATTTTACCTTCTCTGAAAATAAACAATTCGTGAATTCGTGGCTAAACTATATACGAGCAACTATTGCTTCCATTCATTATTCTTAAAGTTGATATCCGGCAATACTTTATCAGGATCAATAGTCACTGATTTTAGCATCTCTTTTACAGGAATTTTTACAATGAAGCTTGATGCGTTATTCCAGATTTCTACCGGAAGTTTGAGGGTATCTTTTTTTCCAAAAACAGTTTCGTATGAAATGACAACCGGCATTGCCATCTGATTCAAATTTGAAATGGTAACCAATGGACCTGTTGCATCATTTTTAACTTCGGTTACTGCCTGATCTAATTTGTAATCATTGAGGAACCAAGCTCTCCAAAACCAACCAAGGTCTTCTCCCGCTGCATTGTTCATCGTATTGAAAAAATCCCATGGGGTTGGATGTTTAAATGCCCATTTTTTGATGTAAGTTCTGAAAGCATAATCAAATCTATCTTCACCCAAAACGTATTTTCTTAATAAATTAAGTGCGATACCTGGTTTGTAATACAAAGCCACTCCAATATTTGATTCTTTTATAGCATCAGGTGTATTAAAAATACTTTCTGTGTAAGGACTGAAAAGATTGTAAGCAGATTCTTCACCACTGGTAGGTAATTCTTTATATTCCCCATTATTGAAATCATCATGAGCCGGCATGTTTATAAATGTATTAAAACCTTCATCCATCCAACCATATAGCCTTTCATTACTTCCAACAATCATCGGAAACCAGGTGTGACCAAATTCATGATCGGTTACACCAAAAAGCCCTTCTCCTGTTGAGCCAGAGCTACAAAAAACAATTCCGGGATACTCCATTCCACCCACATTGCTTGCCACATTCACCGCTACCGGGTAAGGATATTCGAACCATCTTTTGCTATAATTTTCGATACTGCCTTTTACATATTCAGTGGCTCTACCCCATGCTGCATTTCCCTTACTTTCCACCGGATATACGCTCATTGCCAAAGATTTTTTTCCTGATGGCAAATTTATTCTTGAAGCATCCCATACAAAGGCTTCTGAACTTGCCCAAGACACATCTCTTGCATTATTCAGCTTGAATTTCCAAGTTAGTTCTTTTGCTTTGGGTCTTGATTTGGGATCTTTAACCTCTGCTTCAGTTCTTATCATTACAGTTTTGTCACTGTTTGCAGCAAGTTCCAATCTTTTTATTTGCTCTGCTGTAAGTACTTCTTGAGGATTTTGTAAAACACCACCGGCAACAACAATGTGGCTTGCAGGAGCAGTGATGCTAAAATCAAAATCACCATATTCAAGATAGAATTCACTTGGACCAAGATAAGGGTCGGTGTTCCATCCTCTCACATCATCATATACACACATACGAGGATACCATTGTGCAACTGCTATAATATTTCCGTTTTGAGTAGGCAATATTCCATATCTGTCTGCACCATAATTTGTAAGTGTAAAACTATAATCTATTGAAATGGACATAGTATGACCTAATGACAATAAAGCTTCATCCAATCTTATTTGCATTCTGGTATCTTCAACTATATATTTGGCATCACTACTTACATTATTTCCTAAGCTGTCGTGTGAAGTGATTTTTACAGATTTGATTTTATACCCACCATTGAAAGTTGAATTGGCATCACCATATCGACTTCTTGAAGTTGCCGGCATTCTTGCTTGACCGCGACTGTCTTTATTGAAAAGATTTTGATCTAGCTGTAGCCATAAATAATTCAAATCATTAGGACTATTGTTCTTGTACTTAATAACAACGGTACCACTTATTTCTTTGGTTTCGGGATTAAGCCTAACATTAATATTGTAATCAGCTTTATTCTGCCAATACATCGCAGAAGGTGCACCAGAAGCAGTTCGGCTCAAACTACCCCCAACTGGATATTGAACAGGGGCAAATAAGGCATGAGGGTCATAACTTGATTGTGCATAAATGCTGAAAATAGAAAATAAGCATAGAATTGAAAGAATGATTTTTTTCATATTATTATTTTGAGAAAACGAAGTTAGGTAAAAGAGGGAACGTTTGGGGTTTGGGGTTTAGGAATTGGGGATTTGTTCAAAATGTTCAAAAAGTTTAATTAGTTCAATAGGTTGTTAGACGAAAAACATTTTAAACTTATTGAACAAATTGAACCTCTTGAACCAACATGTTTTTTTATTTATTCAACCTATCTAGCTTTATCTAGCCTATCCAGCTTTATCCGGCTTATCCATCATATCTACTAGCTTTATCCAGCCTATCCAGCATCCCCCCCTCTACTCAATCTCACTCAACAACTGAGTTGCTTTGGTTTTAATAATCGGATCTTCTTCAGTGTAATTTGGCATAGCAATTACATAGTTAAGGTTTTTTTGAGCGTTTATGTTATCGTTCAATTTATGATATGCTTTTGCTAATTCCAGATAATTGGATCCGAAATAAGGATTAAGTTCTTTTACTTTTTCATAGGCTTTTACCGATTCTGAAAAAGAGGAATTGGGTAAGCCACCATAGATAAGCTTTATGGCAGCTTTCTCAAAAAAACCGAGGTTACTTACTTCATAATTCCACTTACCAATAATATGCCAGGCCTTGAAATTTTTGGGATTGATGTGTACAGCATTATCCGCATAAGTTTTGATTTCCTTTACTGTTGATACTTTTTCTTTGCCCGAACGTGTAAGTGCCAGCCTTCCCAAAGCCATACTCATTGCAACATTAGCATCGTCGGATTGCGGATAATATTTATACGCCATTTGGGCGAAAGCCAAAGAAGATTTATAATATTGGTCGCGGTTAACTGTGTTAGTTTCCCTTACGCCAATTCTGCTGTACAATTCACTGCATTTATATAAAACGTGTAAATCAGTAGGTTTTAGCTTTTGTGCTTCAGTATATTTCTTTAAAGCCTGTAACTCTTTTTGTTCTTTTTCAAGTTTTGCAGCGTCTTGAATTAATGAATTAAAGTCTTGAGAGAAAGCCATTCTAGCCCACAATAATAAAATGAAAAGTGATAAAACTTTAGTGAAAAATCGGGCTGTCATAATTAAAAATTCTTTTGCAAACTTACGCCAACATTGCCCTTAAAACCAATTACAGGTGGATTTGATTTTTGAATGGAAATTTTAATTTGTTTGACTTGTGGAAATTTCTGGCAAATAGCACTAATAATATCTTCAGCCACAACTTCAATTAAATCGGTTGGAATGAGCATTCTTTTTTGTACGATTTCATAAACCAGAGAATAATCAATTGTATCTGAGATGGAAGATATTATTTCATCACTTTCAAAATCAACATCAACAAGGATGACCTTTCTGCGCGCGCTTACCTCTTCGGCAAGTGCGAGAGCGAGTTGAGTTTTTCCGGGACCACTCGAGCTTCCTGTCACGAGAACTATCCTTCGTGCCGATTCCACAACTTTAGGTGAGGCGCTTTGCAGTGAAATAGTTGGGGTTTGTGAGTGGACCATTGGTAAGCGAAGTTGACTACGAATCTTCTGCATAATTTCGTGAGCTGTACGAGGTACGGAGTCGAGAGAAATGGAGCTCACAGTTGGGGAAGCTAAATCTCCAAGTGTTTCATCTGTTAATCCAGGAAAGTCGGAAGTAAAGACGATGATGGTCCGTAACTCGAGTGAACGGTCCCTCATATATACCTTGAGGGCGTCACCATCGAATGCTCTATAGATGATGCTCCAACCCTGAGTGAAGAGAAGCTGTGAGACATAATCTTCTAAGTCTGCATCACCAATCGCTGTGACAACTTCAATTTGAGGTATTTCAGAACGCATTTCGAACCACCACGATTCTGCCCATTTGAATGGCATCCGTTATCTCTAGAAGCACTTTCTGCTCAACGCTGAGTAAAAGGTTGATTGTTCCTCCAATATTTTGTCCAAACATACTTGCGCTTTTAAATTCACTTTCTACAAAACCGCCAAAGCCATATAAAACGAACATATTTAGGAACAAGTGCATTATGTCTGCATGAACAAGTCC
>CALCNY010000095.1 GCA_937897585.1 uncultured Chitinophagaceae bacterium
TTACTGCTACTTATACAGATTTAAGTACTTGTTCCAGCACTTGCAATTTTACTATTAACGTTACAGGATCTGCATTTACAGCTTCAGCTACTGCTGTAACTTCATTCGTATATAGTGGAGATAGTGTAAAGATATTATTAAGCAGTACTGTAGCAGGCACTCAATTTACATGGACTGCTTCTTCAAACAATCCAAGTGTGATTGGTTGGAGTTCACAAGCAACAGCTACTACAGCTTCTTCAATCACACAACAAATTTTTAATAACAGCGCAACGATTGGACAAATCACTTATACCATAACTCCATCATTAAGCGGATGTACAGGTACTCCAACTACTATAGTGATTAGTTCGCCAAGCAGTACTTTTTGTGAAAGTCCAGGAACATTCCAGAAAGGTTCTTGTATTATTGATATGGGCGTAGTTCCTCAGACTTATGCCAATGGGTTGAAGCCTTATGGTTTGGTTTATCAATTATTGAATGTTAACAAAATTCCAGTTTACTGGGCCATTCGAAATGATAAATCATTTGGGCCAAACCCTTTAAATAAAGCAGATTCAACTGATTTTATTGTTGATGGTATCAATTACAAAGGAGGAGCATTTATCATCCCTGCAGCATTTTTATCTCAAGCACAAGCAGTCATTAATTCATGGGTTAGTCAAGGTGTTGTGGTAAGATACAGTACAACAGGATTTGTGCCTCCTGTTTATAGTTTACTTACTCGAGTGCCCAATGCAGTTCTTGACTCAAGATTTGGGTCAACCATTCAGGCTGGTTTCTATGATCGTGCAGGTATCCCAATCTCTGCGTATACACTTGGTGGTGTTCCCACTAATATAGCCAACTGTGATGATATTTATGTGTTACCTCATTCTGAGCCTAACTTATGGCAACAATCTTTTAAAGATTCTTTATTGAATTTTATCAACAATAGAGGTTGGCTTTATTCTTCTTGTAAGGCTGTAAGTGCAATGGAAAGTAATGTTGGAATGAACTTTCTGAGTACCAGTGGTTTACTATTGGATACCCAGCATAATGATGGAACGCCACCTTATGCCTATTCTTTAAAAAGTGGAGTAGAAGCACCAAAAGTTGCATCAGATCCATTTATGCAATCAATAGGAAAGCTCGATGATGCAGTAGACTGGGGTGCTGAAACTATTTATCTGCCTAAAACATCATGGAGGTCAACAACTAAAATTGCTATATATGATTCTAATTTTGTAAATAATGGAATCACTTATCCCAACACTGCAGCAATTCTAGCATACGGAAGAGCATTTGGAAATTCTTCTAAAGGACTCATAGTATATATGGCTGGTCATGATTTTGACCATGGTGTAGAGGCGGCCAATGTTGCTGCTGCAAGAATATATGGTAATTTTCTCTTCAGAGCAGGAGTTTCAGCAAGACCAATCATTAATCCTGTTTCAATTCCTGCAACAGCTAATTCAGGTGCATCCATTCCAATGTCAGTGTCTATTCCCGCATCCACTTCAACAATTGTAAGTATTGAGTGGACATCTGATTTGAATGGTATATTTTCTGTTCAGAATGCTACTTCAACAACATTTATACCTCCCGCAGTAGATGTGCAAACTGTATGTACTGTTCAAATTAAAGTAACTGATGCCTGTGGCAGAGTAGGCTTGTATTGTCAAACAATTTTAATCAGCCCAACGATAACTAATAATTACATTGGCGGTGCTCCAGCAATATGTTCAGGAACTGCTCCTGCTACATTATTAGGTACATTGCCTGTTGCTCCTAATGGAGGCACATTAACTTACCAATGGCTATCGAGTACCACATCTGCTTCAACAGGATTTTCAGCAATTAGTGGATCTAACGTTCAAAATTATACACCTTCTGCATTGACACAAACCACATGGTTCAGAAGACAAGTGAGCGCTAATGGTATTTCAGTTTCTTCAACAACAGTTCAAGTTGTTGTAAATCCTGGACCAGCGATAACAACACAACCTTCAACAGGGGGGCAAACAGTTTGTCAAACTGGAGTTTTTAGTCCAATTACTGTTGCATCTTCGGAATCTAACGTTAATTATCAGTGGTTTTATAATGCAACAGCAAGTACGACTGGTAGTACCAATTTGGGCGTAAACAATGGCGCTCAAACAAATTCTTATACACCTACAACATCTTATTCTACTGCTTATTATTACTGTGTTATAACAAGTATCAGTAGTGGTTGTGCTACTACATCCAATTTTTCAGGTACATTTAATACAATTACAAGTATAAGTTTGACTAATCCGTCTACTGTGAATAGTACCTTGTGTGAAGGAGCACCTATTAGTGCTTTGAGTTGTGCACCGACACAAGGTAGCGGAAGTGGATTAAATTATCAGTGGTGTTATTATTATTCAGCCGCCATTACACCCGGATCTTCTGCAAATACTTATGCATCTGTCGCAACTCGTATTACAGGAGCGAATTCTTCAACATACACCCCTAATGTTGTTGGCTCATACTATTATTTTTGTCAAGTAACTTTAACTGGAACAGGTTGTACTGGTCCACAACTAAGAAATTCAAACTTCTCAGGCTTAATTACTATTAATCCTTTACCTGTTGCCTCATTAACAAATAATAGTAACACAACAGTTTTAAATTGCAACACCACATCCATTAGCTTGTCTGCAAGTGGTTCATTGGTAAGTGGAACAGTATCTTATCTATGGAATAATGGATTAGGTTCTAGTTCAAATGCGATTGTTACTGCTCCTGGAAATGATACTGTAACAGTTATTGGAAGTAATGGATGTTCAATAAAAACTGGTGTTGCGATTACAAAAGATATTTCATTACCAACTGCAGGTATCACCAATAATTACGCAACTAATGTGTTAACCTGCGATACAAAATCTATCAGCGTAACGGCAACGGGTGGGGTAAGTTATCAGTGGAGCAATGGCTTTGGAACCAATTCAACTGTTTTGTTATCTCCTGCAGGAACTTACACGGTTACTGTAAAAGGTGCGAATGGTTGTACAAAGGATACGAGTATTGTCATAATGACTTCAATAGTGGGATCAACATGGACTGCCGCAGGAAATAACTTTTATTGGGATAATCCTGATAACTGGTGCGGCTCGGTACCTACAGATACCAGCGATGTAATAATTACCAACACTGGTGGAAATGATCCAGTTATAAGTAACACAATGGCAAAGGCTAGAAATATTACAATACAACCAGGTGCCAACATTTATATGGATGGACAAACACTACAATTATATGGCAATCTTAATGCTTCAAGTAATTTAGATGCCACTTATGGAGATATTGAATTAAAGGGCACAGTCGCTCAAAGTATTTCAGGAAGTAACTTCGCCGGTAATCGTATCAAGAATTTAAGAATTAGCAATTCAGCTGGAGTAACGCTTACAGGTACAAATGATACTTTAAAACTTACCGGTACGCTTGATTTTGGCAAAAGCAACTGCACATTAAATGCCAATGGAAATCTTACTGTTGTATCAGATGCAGGAAATACAGGAAGAATTGGAGATATGACTTTAAATGGTTTGTATTCAGGAAATAAAATAACAGGTAACGTAACAGTGGAAAGGTATATACCTAATCATACAAAAGCTTGGCAAATGTTGGCGATTCCAACAGTTGGTCAAACTATAAAAGATGCATGGCAAGAAGGTAATTTACCATTGGCGAATAATAGACCTGGTTATGGTACTATAATTACCAGCAACAATGGCGGAAGTACTGCTGGAGCCAACAATTTAGGTTTTGATATTTATACTTCTACAGGCGGAACAATAAAATACTTTAATCCTACGGATTCATCATGGTTGGGAGTAACTTCAACTAATACAACTCCTATTGCTAACACCAAAGGATACCTGATTTTGATAAGAGGTGATAGATCAGTTACTGCTTACAATCAAGTTCCAACAGCTACAAAATTAAGAACTAGCGGATTGTTGTATCAGCCTACAGGAAATGCTCCTGCTACTATTAATGTCATTGCTGATAAATATGAGTCTGTAGGAAATCCTTATGCTTCTGCGATTGACCTAACTAAATTAACCAGAACAGGTGGTATACAGGATGTGTATTATGTTTGGGATCCTAAACTAACTGCAGCCGGTACTTCTGCTTATGGCTTGGGTGGCTATCAAACATTCGTTAGAAATGGCTCTACTTATACTGTTACACCAGGTGGAGGTAGTTACGCAAATGGTAACGTAAATATTGAATCAGGTCAGGCATTTTTGGTAAGATCATTTGGAACAGCAGGTACAGTGAGCTTTGCTGAAAATCAAAAAACAGTTGGAGGTGCTATCGTAACTCGTGAAACTAACACAATCAGTAATTTGATGGCTAGATTATCAGTTGTATACAATGGCACAACTATACTGTTGGATGGAGCCTTAACACAATTTGATGATGAATTTAGCAATGAAATCAATGAAGAGGATGCACTTAAATTAGTTAGTGGTTCGATTGAAAATATTTCTGTATTACACAACGGAGTTAAATTGGTAGGAGATAAACGCAAGTCTATTGTAAATACAGATACTATTTTCTACAGTTTAAACAATTTAAGAACTCAGAATTACAAATTGAATTTCACTCCTGATTTATTAACAGGTATAGTAAGTGCAAAATTGATTGATAATTTCTTAGGTACTTCAACTCCATTAAGTTTGGATACTGCTTCTGAGATATCTTTTGCTTCAACAGTAAATACCCCTTCAGCAGCATCTAACAGATTTTATGTAGTGCTTGAAAGTATGGGTGCTTTGCCTGTAAACATTAAATCAATTAGCGCAGTTCATAATAATGATAAAACGAATACAGTTTACTGGAATGTTGAAAACGAAACCAACATTGAAAAGTATGTTGTTGAAAAATCTCTCAATGGTACTAACTTCAACACACTAGAAACGGCGTTGCCAAAAACTAATAATGGTGGTGCAGCAAATTACAATCTTGTAGATTTACATCCTGCAGAAGGTTCAAATTTCTACAGAGTGAAAGCCATATCTGTTGGAGGTTTTATTCAATACAGCAAAATTGTGAAATTAACTGCAGCCATTCCAGCAAGTTCAATTTTGTTATATCCAAACCCTGTAGTAGAACATAAAGCCAACTTGCATTTTAATAATATAGAAGCAGGAAGCTATTCTGTTATTGTATATAATGCTAATGGACAACGCTTGCAAATGAGCACTATTTTGACTACATTTAAAACACAAGAAATAGCATTGAAATTGAATGGTTCATTTACAGCCGGCGATTACGAAATGCAAATCATTTCTTCAAATGGCAAGAAGTATCATCAAAAGTTTATTATAAAATAGTTTCCTATAACTACACACATGAACACCTAAAAAGAGCGTCCTTGAAAGAGGGCGCTTTTTTATGGGGGCGGGGGGCTGGATGAGCTGGATAGGGCTGGATAAGCTGGATAGAGCTAGATATGCTGGATAAGCTGGATAAGCTAGATAAGCTGGATTGGCTGAATGGAGAAAAAAAACAACCAGAATCATCCTCTAAAAACTTGCATTCCAAATTAAATTAAAATATCTTTATATCAATAACGCTTACCTCGAAAATTAATCCACCTTCTTAAGAAATTCCCGCTTATTTCAACTTTCCAAAATTCTATGTTGACCCATGCAATCAACCCCTTGCAATGTAGGCTCAAACATGAAACAAAGAATTCATCATATACTTTTTAATACATTTCAAATCTTTGATTTGGGAAGCAAAGTGTTTTTTGCTTCATTGTGTTTTATTATTCTCTCTCTACATTCTTATGCTGTTTTTGCAAAACACAATTCTATAATTTCAGGTACATACACAGTTGGTTCAGGTGGAGATTTTACAACATTAACTGATGCTATAAATTCTTACAACAATTCATCACTAAATGGCCATGTTGTTTTAATTCTTACAAACACTATATATAGCATAGGTGAAACATTTCCACTCATAATTAAAGAAAATTCTAGTGCTTCAGCAGCTGCAACATTAACGATTAGGCCTGCTGCAAATGTGACTTCAACTATTTCAGGATCGGCTGCCTATGGCGCTGTTGTAAGGATATTGGGAGATTATATTTTTATTGATGGTTCTAATAATGGAACTAACTCAAGAGATTTGACGATTACAAATACCAGTGTAATTCAGCCCAGAGTTGTATTGTTCGGATCTGTAGGTACAAGTCCGGTTACAAACTGTGGAATAAAAAATTGCAATCTGATTAATGGAACATCTAATAGATCTGTAGTTCTGATATCTGATACTACCATGACCAATCCTCCATTAGCAGGTTACTTTTCAAATATCAATATTGAAAACAACTCATTTAAAAGTGCTATTTATGGTATTTACTGCAAAGCTGTTCCAGTTAGTTTAAATGGTAATGGTGTGAATTTTATTTCTAATGACATGTCAAATGCCGGACCAAACG
>CALCNY010000096.1 GCA_937897585.1 uncultured Chitinophagaceae bacterium
GACCAGAGAATTCCTCAATCAAAGAATCATCAGAGCTAGGTATGCTAAAAACCAACTTTCAGAAGTACTTACTGGTTTTTGGTTCAATCATTTCAATGTATCATTAACCAAGCCACAATTGAATTTGTTGGCACCTGCATATGAAAGAGATGTGATCAGGCCTAATATTACAGGTAAATTCAAAGATCTTTTATTGGCTACGGCTCAATCACCAGCCATGCTTTTATTTCTGGATAATTTTATTAGTTCATCAACAATAGAAAACAGCGAGAATAAAATGTACGATTCAAGGATTGAAAAATACCTTGAAAGTAAATTAGAAAAAACTGATTCAATATCTCAAGCTACTTTAATAAAACTAAAAAATAACAGAAGAAACAAAGGATTAAATGAGAATTACGCAAGAGAATTGATGGAACTTCACACACTTGGTGTTGATGGCGGATATACTCAAAACGATGTTACAGAAGCGGCAAGGGTTTTAACCGGATGGAGTATTTATCCTTTTGATGATAGCTATGCTCCTGGTGTGAGAAAATTAATAGAAAAAATTGGAGATGAGAAACTTTCAGAAAATGGGTATGTACATCATGGTGATTTTTTCTTTGCTATGAACAGACATGATATAAAAGAAAAGAAAGTTTTGGGTAAAGAATTCCCTTCGGGTAATGGTTACAGTGAGGGAATGACTTTGCTTGATTTATTGGCACATCATCCTTCTACATCCATTTTTATTTCAAAAAAACTAGCTACTTATTTTGTTTGTGATATTCCACCTCAGTCATTGATAGACAAAATGGCAAAAACTTTCAGAGAAAAAGATGGAGACATAAAAGCAGTGCTGATGACTATGGTAATGTCGAAAGAATTCTGGAGTACTGCTTCAATCAGACAAAAAACAAAATCACCATTTGAATTTGTAATCAGTGCCACAAGGGCATTAAATGCTAATGTGGTTGCGCCATTTCAATTGCTACAAAAAATGGAAAGAATGGGCCAGAAAATATATTATTTTCAAGCACCAACGGGGTTTCCTGATAATGCAGCTTATTGGATTAATACAGGTTCTTTGCTTAACAGAATGAATTTTGGATTGGATATTGCCGCTAACCAAATCAGAGGCACACGATGTGATTTACTACAACTCAATAATCAACATGAACCAGAGAATGCAAATGCTGCTTTGATAACTTATTCTTCCATTTTGTTGCCAGAAAGGAATCAAGAAAATACTATAAAACGTTTGTCTCCATTATTAACAAATCCTGACTTTAAAGAAAAAGTTTTTGAAGCCATTGATGCGACACAAAAAAATAATAAACCTGAAAAGATGATGTCAGTAGATATTGATTCTACAATGATGTTGATG
>CALCNY010000097.1 GCA_937897585.1 uncultured Chitinophagaceae bacterium
ACGAGGGGGTCAGTTTCAAATGGATTTAGGGGGTCAATTTGCGTGGATTTTCCACTTAATATCAATGTCTATGATAAAAACGGAATCAAGTGGTCGGAACTTACCAAAATGAAATTCCCTGAAAACTAATCCGTATCCTTTTTCTTCTTTTCTCTTCTTTCACAAACCAAATTGTTCACCTTTAAATTTCAAAAAGTATGAATCGCAGAAACATCACCATTATCGCTGCAATTATTTTAATTGTCATTGTAATGATTACAAAATGCAATTGCCGTACCGAAACTAAAATGGCTGTAAGATTTGTAAATCCACCTGTTCCATCAGCAGATATTCCATTTACGGAATATGCTGTAGATGCTGAAAAAGGTGATACGATTATGTATCCTTCAGGAAGTGTATTGTTATTTCCTAAGGATGCATTTGTAGACAAGAATGGGAAAGTAATTCAAGGAAAAGTAAATATCAAATACCGAGAGTTCAATAATCCTGCCGATCAGTTTTTATCGGGCATACCAATGGGATATGACTCTGCAGGTATTCATTACACATTCGAATCCGCGGGCATGTGCGACATACAGGCATTTAAAGATGGACAGCCTGTTTTTGTAAATAAGAATAGCAAACCTGTTATCAATATCGCTTCACAAAACAAAGACATCGCTCAGAATCTTTATTATTTAGATACGGTCACCGGACAGTGGATTAACCGTGGCAAAAGTGAAATTCTGGAAGTAGGAAAAAAAGAAATCTCAATTGTCAGTCCAAAACCTTCGCAATCGAATATTGCCAAACCTGTAAAACCTTCATTGTTGGATGAAAGTTTGCCCATCATCAAGGTATTAATTGATACCAATTCATTTGAAGAATTGAAAGCCTATCATCATCTGCAATTTCAACTCGATAAAACTGAAACCCGATTTGATCCCGAAGCATCCAATATTAGTTGGACTGATATCAAGTTAAAAAAAGGCGATAAGCACGGCATGTACCTCATCAAATTCACCAGTACTTATGGAGATAAAATCAAATCCGTTGAATACAAAGTAAGGCCTGTATTAAGTGAGAAAGATTATGCTAAAGCCATACTGTTATATGATAAACAAATGGCAGTTTATGAAAAAAATATTGAAGCGAGACTAGCATCTAATAAAGCTAACAGAGATGCTTACGTGAAGGATTCTATCAGTAATGCATACATTGATAAAGCGAATGAAAAAACCGCTCAACTTAACAAAATCATAGAAGCTAAGAACGCGGAAATAGAAACCCAAAACAAAATTGTGGAAGCCCAAAACTCAAAAATTAATAATGAAAACATGTCAAGACGTGTTTTAAGAAACTTTCAAATTGATGGTTTTGGAATCTGGAATTGCGATAAGCCAATGCCCCCAGAAACCTTTATTACAGTTAATTTTTCTTTTGTCGACACAGAGAGCAAGACTTTAGAAGTCTATTCAGCAAATCTAATTGTAAAAAGTCTTAACGGACTTTATCAAATTACTGGCGATAAAGTAAAAATACCCAAAAACGATGAAAGCATGATAGTGGGAGTATCAAATGGTCGTTTTGCTTACATCACTTACGATGAATTTAAAAATTTGAATATCACACCGGAAACCAAAACCCAAACATTTCCGATGCATATTGTTGCTGAAGAAAACAACAATTATAATTTCATTCAAAGTATCGTGAAGCAGTAGACGAAGTAGATCATTTGCTTCATTCATTCATCATTAAAACTACTTCTATGAATAAGATCATCATCGTTATTTCACTTCTTGTATGCCAAACAGCAAAGGCACAAGAAATAACTTACAGAGTAGATTCCAATCAGGTTATATCTATTTTGACATCCACGAGTCCGTTGCAACTTGATCCATTATTCTGCAGCGTGAGTGCGGCTTCCTTGATACCTAAAGATACTGTGACTGCAAATTTATATGTGCTCTCTTTCTTTTACAACACACCAAAAGAAATAACGTTAGATACAACAGATGTTGTCGAAATCCGATTTTCGGATGGAGCCATTTTTTCTTTCAATTACGGCAGAAACGTTAACAAAGTAATTGAGAAAGATTCAACAGCGTACTTTGGCATTTCGGTTAGTTACGAATGTTTGGAAAAAATGACCAAAGTGCCTGTCAGTGAAATAACTTTCGTCACCTCCTTGTATGAACACCGAATAGAAATAGAAGACAGGATGAAACTGAATCTTCCCAATCTGGCTAAATTTCTATTAGACAAAGTAGAAGAGGAGTATAACAATATACTGACCTATGAAAGAAGGATAAACGCTCCGGCGATTGTGTTTGATTCTAAAGCCAACCATGAGTTGGATAAAAAATATTACGGAAAATATTCTGGAGAATGGTATAGAGACGACTATCTCTATGATTTCGATTTATACATAAAATCAGATACCAGTTATATTGTTTGGTATGTCCGTAAGGATCCGGACGAACATGTCGTGAAAATAAAATCTCAATTGCTAAATATCCGCACGCTTACAAATAACAACACACTTATTTTGGATGTATGCTATGATAAAAATAAACTCTTGTACACAACCGGCAGGCGTACCTTTTATTTGAAATTGTCTGAAGATGGAAAGACAATCTATGGAAGTACTTCGGAATTTGAAGTCCATTGGGCTGAAATGTATGGGAAGCGAAAGAAGAGATATCGTAAATAGAGAATTGAATTTTGAGAAGGATTATGCAGCAATGTGTAATCCTTTTTTAGTTTATTATATTTTTTTAATGCAAACTTCCTGATAATAAGTTTGAGAAATTTGATCACAAAAATTCGTAGTGTTTCAATTTTTCTTTGATAATAAGAATCAAATTTTTTTGGTTGTAGTGGTACAAATCTTCAATACCAAAATTGTAAGACTTGCCCCAATAAGAGTAGCCGTATTTTTTCAGCAATTCTTCGTGAACATCTTCAAAGACGATTATTTTATTTGCCCAATCCAGATTTTTGGGATTAAAAACATCACGTTGTTTAGTTTGCTCATTGTATTTATCTCTGAAGAATCCATCAAATCTCACTTCGTATTTTTTCACTGCCGATAAAATTTCTGCAGTAGTACGAGATCTGTTTTCTCCTTGATTACAGATGCATAGTATATTCATTGAAATAGTTTAATTTTAAATATATCATACAATATACTTTATTTATGAAATTCGGATTCCGCATACCAAATCTCAACAAACGTTTAGCAGCAAGAACATCTCTAAAAAGATATGTTCGTCAAAACCTGGGATTCAAAGCACCGAGAGGATGGGGGTGGGTAACCAATCCGAAGAAGGCGGCGTATAACAGGGTGTATAATAGAACAACATCGGGTTGTATGGTGGTGATTATGTTGTTATTGGGTCTATTGGGTTCTTTATTGATTTTTTTCATTTCTATTCAATTGGAATAACAAATCTATTCTTGGCATCTATAGACCATTGAACCTGCCAGGTTTTGCCGTCAATTTGATCAAGCAGTATAAATGTATACATGTTTTTAGTTGAATACAATGTAAACCTTTCGTTCATTTCCTTATCAGCATTTACAAGCGCAGTATTGCTCAGGTCAGATACAAATCGGTTGTCTTCTTTCACATCATACTGAACCTGCCATAATTTTCCATTTCTGGTATTTAATTTTAAGAAAGTCCACATGTTTTCAGTTGGAAAAAGTCTGTACTCGGCATTATTGTTATTACTCATTTGTTTTTTCTCAACCTGTGCACAAGATTGCAATGTAAATAGGGTGATTATTATTGCTACAATATGTCTAATCATATTTTTACTTTTTATAGCTTCAATATGGTTTTCCTTTCTGATCGAGTTCCTCGATAACGCGAGGATACAGTTTCAATTTTTTGAATCTGCTTTTTTTCAAGAAAAAGAGAGACTAAGAAAACTCCGAATAGTTCTAATAATATAACTGCTAATAACATATCCTCTGAAATATGCAAGAAGAAATCCTAAATTGAAAAATTAATGATCTTTATATTGTCTAACTGAATTCAATTCTCCATTGATAAACTCAATTGTAAATTCATCGAGATAATCATTTGACCCTTTATACTTCCATGTTTCCCTGACCTCACCATTGTATTCATTATTAACAACATCTGTAGATCGAGGCCTGCCCATAAGAACCTGAACGGAATCCTTTGGCATATAGGTGTGTAATTTAACTATCCCTTTTTTTGTAGTGAGTTCAAATGATTGGATGTTTATTTCCTTACTTTCATCTGTGTTTTTTCCGTCTAACTTTTGTTTCAGATTTTTTAAAGCCAGCGTTCTTAATTCTTCTCTTAATTGGTTTTCTTCTGTGTTCTGACTTTTGCTGATAATATACAATACCCCAACTGTACAAACTACTCCAAGTATAAAACCTAAAGCTATTTTCAAAAATGTATTCATATAGATATATTTTTATTGATTAACTCAAAACTCAACATTACAAATCATTCAAAGCCTCTTTCTTTATAGTTTCGCCATTGATTTTATCAAAATATGCAAGCTTGACAAAAGCGTTAGCATAATCAAATTTTTCAATTGTTAATTCAATAGTTCCTTTTTCTGTTTGCCAAGAAGAAAAATATTTACAACGATCCATCAATACTTCATTCATTTTAGATCCATCATCACGCGGTTCAGAATAACGATCGAATTTTTCAGTGAAATCGGAAGGCAGTCCATATTTCTCAGTCAGCATTTCCTTCAGGTTAAAGTAATTTGAGGCAAGAGCAGACCAATTATCAACATTGGGAAGCATTACTATAATTTTATTGACTAAATCTTTAGCTTTTAAAGTTGACACTCCAACTGTACAATTTTTATATGAGGCGAAGTCTCCTTTC
>CALCNY010000098.1 GCA_937897585.1 uncultured Chitinophagaceae bacterium
TGTTTGTAATGAATCAACCGGGATACTAAAAGTTGGTGAGTAATTCGCAATTTGTTTTTTAATTAGTTTCCCTGTGATATCGAAAATTTCGAATTGATAATTTGATTTTTCAACACTATTTGAATTGATATTTAAATTATTCCCAACAGGGTTTGGAATAATCTTGTAAGTTTCAATATTATCAGTTTTTAATGCCTCTTCATTTGTGAATGAGTTTGCAATTTTGGCACAAGTAATATTAGTAGATTTAATAAGTATAGAAATAGTATCTATAATGCCAGCGCTATCTTTGACTTTGATTGTATAAGTATTGGGTAAAAGATTATAAAATGCTGAATCAGCAATGTTAGGGTAACTTGATGTTGAAGTTTGAATTCCGTTAATTTTGAATATTCTGAAAACATAAGGCTTGTTTCCCCCATCAGCTCTTACAGCCAAACTTCCGTTAGCAGTTCCTGCGCATGTTTGATCCGACTTACTTACAAAAAATATTTTCAATGGTTGGTAAATGAACATTGATTTGTTAACAAGGCAGCCATTGGCATCTTTAACTTTAAAAATGTGAGTTCCTCCCAAAGTTGTGAGCGTTGAATTTGTTTGAAAAGCTCCATTGTCTGATGCATAACTGTAAGGAGTTGTTCCGCCACTCATACCACTGATAGATACGGTTGTTGACGCACCATAAGTGATAATTGCAGCACCTTGTGTCAATGTTGGTTGACTCATTGCTGTTGGTTGTGTGATTGTTACCGGAAGCGTTACTGTAGCACCTGCAGAATCTCTTATAGTATATGTTGTCGTACCTGCTGATTGGTTGAAAGTTCCAGTTCCTGTGTATGGAAATATTCCTCCTGTAGCATTAATGGTAACAATAGATGTTCCCCCATTACATGCTATTGGGGTGTTATTATAATTTGCAATGAGTTGATTTGGTTGAGTGATTACAATATTAGCTGAGGAAATACAACCATTCGCATCTTTTATATAAACAGTATCTGTGCCTGCATGAATGTTGTTGAATGTATTGGATGATTGATATGTACCATTATTTAATTTATATGTAAATGTTCCGGTACCTCCTGATGCAATAACTGAAATCGATGTGGTTCCACCATTAATTAAAATCCTACCACTACTTAGTGAATAGGTTATTGGTGTTGGCTGTGCGATATCTAGTGTTATAGACTTAGTTGAGCCCACAGCATCCGTAACATTAAATGTTCTTGTCCCTGCTACTACTGAAAAATTGCCAGTTCCGATATAAGGAGGTGTGCCTCCAGTTGCTGCTACAACAACAGTTATATTTCCGCCATTACATAAAATATTTCCCGATGGGGTTGCAGTCATGTTTAAAGTACTCGGTGGTTGAGATATTGTAATTGAATTATTAAGAATACAACCTCTGCTGTCTTTAATATTAATGGAATGAATGCCTGCTCCTATGTTTGAAAAAATATTTGATGTTTGATAAGCTCCTCCATTTATTGAATAAGAATAAGGTGAAAGCCCATTTGCAACATTAGAAACAGTCACGGTAGTTTTGGCTCCATAAACAGATATGGTACCAGCAGTTACAGTTGCCGTTAATGCTGCATATTGATTTATGATAATGCTTGATGATGCTCTTACACCATTAGAATCTGTTACAGTATAAGTATAAGTTCCTGCACTAACTGTAAATGTTCCTGTTCCTGTATATGGTGGAGTACCGCCTCTACAAGTTACATTAACAACAGCAGTTGAACCATTACAAATAGTAGTGGTAGGAGTTGATATATTAGCTGATAGTGCTGATAAAGGTTGCGTGATGATGATAACACCTAAAGCTATACAATTATTTGCGTCTTTAACATAGAGAGTGTCTTGACCTGCCGGAATTCCCGTGAAGCTATTTGAAGTTTGATAAGTACCTCTATTCAGTTTGTAAGTGTAGGTGCCGGTTCCTCCGGTTGCATTGACAGTAATGGTTGTTGTTCCTCCAAATGAAATAATTCTGCCTGCGGTAATAGTTGGTGAAATAACAGTAGGTTGTGATATTGTTATTGATGATGTTTTTATTGAACCGGCGGCATCAGTTACAGTATAGGTATAACTTCCAGCAGGTACATTAAAACTTCCTGTGCCTGTATAAGGTGGTGTTCCACCTGTTGCAGCAACATTGACGGTAACAGAATTTCCATTACAAAGTATAGGCCCAGATGCTGTAGCGGTGCAATTAAGTGTTGATGGTGGTTGAGTTATTGAAATTGTTTTTACTAAAGTGCAGCCTCGATTGTCTTTTATCGTAATGTTATGAGTTCCTGCACCGACATTGCTAAAACTACTGCTTGTTTGAAAAATGCCCCCATTAAGTGAATAGGTATATGGACTGAGTCCATTTGCTGTATTCGAAATAACAAGAGATGTGTTACCGCCATAAGTTGTAATGGTGCCGGAGGTTACAGTTGCAGTAATGGCTGCATATTGTGAGATCGTAATTGTTGTAGTCGCCGCAACTCCATTAGAATCTAATATCGTGTAAGAATATGTTCCAGGAGTTACGGTAAAATTCCCGGTGCCAGTATAAGGCGCAGTACCGCCTGAACCTGTAACAGTAATAGTTGTTGATGAACCATTACAAATTGTAGTGGATGCAGCAGCTGCATTTGCAACCAATGGAGTTGATGGTTGGGTGATTGTAATATAGCTTGTTGCAATACATCCATTAGCATCTTTTACATAAATGGTATCTGCACCTTTTGAAACGCCCGAAAATATATTTGATGCTTGGTATAAACCGCTATTTAGCTTGTAAGTATAAGTTCCGGTACCTCCAGTGGCCATTACGGTAATTGTGGTTGTTCCTCCAAATGTTATTATTCTAGGGGCAGTAATATTTGTGATGATTGCTGTTGGCTGAGAAATAGATACATAAACTGTATCTCTATGGCCAGCTGCATCAGTTACAATGTAATTGTAAGATCCTGCACTAACTGTAAAAGTGCCTGTACCATTGTATGGTTGAGTTCCCCCTGTTGCTGAAACATTAATAGTGGTTGTACCACCAAAACAATTAATGATTCCTTGAGTTGAGGTAGCATTTAAATTTTGAGAAACAATTGATGAGCCATTGTATTCGTATAAACCAATTTCAGGATTTCCAGATATTGTCGAGCCTTCAAAATCTGTATTGAATCCTACAGAGAGACCTCCAGAAATAGCTGGGCTGTTAGCAGATAAGTGTAAATCCCAGTTTTCTGGTAAAGCTGCAGAAGTGTCAATGAAAATTTGGTTAGTGGTAACTATCTCTCCCGCACCTGCAGTCCCTCCTAATGTAGTTGGGTTAAGGAATCCACCTTTTGCATAATAAACATTGTTTCTGTGTTTAAACTTTGTTCTGGTTGCATCATAAATAATTTGATCTCCAACGGTACTGTAAAAAATATTATTTCTTAGATCTACAAGAGTATCTGCATTTCCTTTTATTAAATCTGTTGAGTATTGTACAGATAAACGATGCCCCCCATAATTACAATAAGGTGGATTGATTGGATTGCTCCATGTTGTATTGGATAATGGCAAGGTGTTATCTGGGCACTTTGTAGCACTTCTGAAAAACCACCAATTAGCAAAGCTTTGTCCATCGCTATAAATATCATTTCCAAATTTAGGTCCTGAAATTCTTGACGTATTGTTATTGATGACAACATTATTGAAACAAGCTATATTTCTGTTGTTTCCTGCAAATGGATCGTTATTAGAAGCGCCTCCATGGATATATCCCATTTGCCCGCAATTAATTACTTTATTATAAGCAAAAGTATCATACCAAGCACCTGAATTGATATCGTATCTATCCAGATTGCCAATTTCCCAAGCCCCGGAACAATCAACAAAAGTGTTGTAATTGATTTTAGAATATTTCAGGCAAAAGATATCTACCCCAACACCAAAAAGTCCAAAAGTAGAACTTACCCTGCCACTTTTTCCCCAAGCGCCTTTTACATAATTGTGAGAAATCTCATTATAATAACCATAAACGCCTTCAAAAGCACCAGCACCAACATCATAAGTACCACTGGTATCGGTACATGATTTTAAATTTGTAATGGTGTTATTTGTGAGTTTGCAGCTAATGCCTGCAATGCTTCCAAAAGCGAATGAGATATTACTGAAAGTGCAATTTTTAACCGTACAATTTCTAACAAGTCTTTTTCTGTTGGAAGTATCTCGATTGCTGCCCCAAGTTGTATCAATGCCATTAGTTGCTAATTTCGAATTTTCCCAAGTGCCAAATAAGATTGCACTTCTGGTATAAGCAGGAAGTTCTTTGTTTGATGAAGGGAAACGAGTATCATTAAATTGAAGTCCATCAACAACTATCCAGCTTACGCTAGCAAATTCAAAAACATTATGAGCATAGCTACCCCCCACAGTTGGAATAGTTGCATCAGGATAATAAAAATTGGGTAAATCACCGGTTCCATAATTTGTAAGTACAATGGGATTGGCTTGAGTTCCGCTTGGTGCGGTATAGCCTTCTGCAGGAATATTATTCCATGCGCAACTTACATAAGTAAAATATGAAGGGTTTGATGTACTTGAGTATCCATTAGCAAAAACATCTCCTCTTTTAAATGCTATGGTATCTCCAGGTAAAAAAGTAGAATTGCCATTAGTGATTAATGTTTGCAATTTCATTAACGTCTTCCAAGGAGTGGCTGGGTTTTGAGCTTGTGTAATAGAATAAGAATCGTTTCCTGTTGAGCTGCTGAAATAAAACTTTCTGGAGAAAGCTGTAGTTGTAGTTAAAATGGTCAGCAAAACAAAAAGTAAAATCTTTGAAAGATTGACTTTTAGCATGGTTTTTCAATTGGTGGTTATAAGATTAGCTCAATCACATTATAGCAATGTAGTGTGGTAACATTTACTATAATAAAAAGAGATATTGGTTAACTTGATTAAACGAATCGAAATTGCATTTATTGTTTGATTATATTTCCTGCAACTATGATTAGTTTATCTGTCTTTACATTCCAATTATTGTGCCAATTAAAAAAAATATTCAAATTTGAATAATTGATTTTATTAACATTTATTCAAATGATGTGTATTAGTTTTAAAAAAGAGTCAATTTGTAATTTCTCCATACATAAAACCTGATTTATTTTTTAGTTGACACAATAATTTGATTAAATTCAAGTTTACAAGACAAAATCCTTCAATTTTCTAAACAGATATGTACGCTAAAGAATTTATAAAAAACAAACTGACGCTAATAATTATTTTTTCAATAATTCTGATTAGTTATTCGGTTTATTTTTTTAATGAGAAAACTGTGATTTATCTAACCAGTGAGGATAATTTGTATGAAGGTGGTACTGCAATTTTTCTTTTATTAAGTTCAATATTGTTTTTTATAGCTTCTAAAAAAAATATTTTCATGATTTTGCTAGGATTGATCTTTTTCTTTGGTGCCGGTGAAGAAATTAGCTGGGGCCAAAGAATAATAGGTTTTGAACCTCCAGAAAAAATTAAAGAAGAAAATGTTCAGAGCGAATTTAATATTCACAATCTGCCAACCTTTAATGGTACAAGATACAAGGGCAAACATATTGGCAAAAAGGGTTGGGAAAGACTTACTGAAATGAATTTTCTTTACCGCGTGTTTATTCTATGTTTTGGTTTTATTTTACCATTAGTTACTTATCATCTTGCTTTCATCAAAAAATTAGTAAAGAAATTAAAAATCCCTGTACCTCCAGGTTCTATGGGATTATTTTTTATAGTAAGTTGGATAGTTTGTAAATCTGTTTTAAAAATAGTTCCCAAAGGATTTGATCAAAATTATTACAACGGCGCCAACGAAATCTGGGAATTTCTTACTGCATTTATTCTTTTCAATTTTGGGATGTATTTTTATAAAAACCGAGACAAAGAAATTTTCGGATTGGATATAAAGGATACTACTTTACTAAACTAGCGCTTATTGAATTCTGGGGTCTATTATGGCATTCAGATAATCTGATAGTTTACTCACCAGGATGAAAATACAAGAACTGAAAATTACAGCTCCCATTACAACAGGATAATCCAGTTTATCTAGCGCCTCAATGGTAAGTTTACCTAGCCCCTGCCATCCAAAAATAAATTCTACAAAAAAAGCACCCGCTAATAATTCGCCAAACCAACCTGTAATGGCTGTTACAATTGGATTCATTGCATTCCTCAATCCATGGTTAAATATTACTTGATTACGAGTTAATCCTTTTGCATAAGCTGTTCTGATGTAATCCTGCCCCATCACATCCAACATTGAACTTCTTGTCAATTGCATGATCATTGCCATTGGTCTGATGCCTAAAGTGATTGCCGGTAATATGATGTTTTTCCATTGTAATTCTTCTTTTCCTGTTATCTCATTAATGTAGTAAAGACTTCCAGTGAAATTTAACCCTGTATATTGATGGAATAAAATACCAAACAAATAAGCAATTACAACTGCCATAAAAAAAGAAGGTGCAGAAACGCCGGCAATACTGCTAATAATTGCGGTATTGTCTATCCATGTGTGTTTATTAATGGCAGCAATAATGCCAATAGTTATACCTAATAAACATGCAATCAACATGGCGGTAATGGCAAGAATGATAGTGCCTGGTAATGCTTCCCAAAGCATCGTAGTTACAGCTTTTTTGGTTTGATAACTCTTGCCTAAATAAGGGATTTTAATGCCGAATAGCATGTTGTCGCCTATGAAAAAACCTTTGATGTTTTTTTCTGCTATTGTTGTTTTATTATAAACACCTATTGGAGAAATGTCATTAAGATAAATCAGTAATTGCTTCCATTTGGGTTGATCAAGGTTTAATTCTTTACGGATATTATCCATCGTTTTTTTATCTCCTGTTTGGCCAGCAATCATTTTAGCAGGGTCGCCAAAATATTGAAATAGGATAAATACCAACACCACTACTCCCAAAATCACAAAGACTGAACTCAATATTTTTTTTATGAATGACATTCAGTTTATTGGGTTTGGTTCAATTAATGAAACTGATTTGATTCTATAATTTTTGCCATTTCCTCAGGATTGAATTTGTTGGCTTCGATACCTTCGTAAGACTTTATAATATTGCCATTCCACAA
>CALCNY010000099.1 GCA_937897585.1 uncultured Chitinophagaceae bacterium
TGATAAAGATGCCTTGATCGATAGTAAAGATGCTATCTTTCTGTGTCATGTTTATTCTCATAGCAGCTGCAGTAGTATCGGCATCAAATCTAGTTCTGCCATGTGCTGAATTCACTATTCTTACATGAAACGAATCATCTAATGATCGCAATACTTTGATATCAACATTATCAATAAAAATTGAATCTTCAAATAAATCTAACGCTTCAAAAAAGTTAATGCTTTTATCTTCCTCATCATGGAAATACGGATGTTTATTTAAATTCACAATCAACTTTCCATTTAAAGGTTGTGTGATCGAAATTTCTTTTTCATTACTATCACGGTGACTCATTTTTGAGAAATCATTGCCTAAAGTTGAAGCCAAACCGAATAAAGAAATCCAGCCTAAAACCCACAATGCAATGAATGTGGTGGTTACCCATTTGTTTTTAGTTTTGATACCGGCAATCTTTTTTATTAAGGCAACGATGATACCTACAGTAGCAAGGATAATGAAGAACAAAAGCGTTCCCAATGCAAAACTATTTTGCCAAAATCCATTTAAAATAAAGTCTTTAAAAGGAACAGCTACGAAAGATGCAAATGTCATAGCCAATAAGAATATAACCAGCGCCAAGCCAATCAAGGTTAGTGTTGTATAAGAAATGAATTTTACTATAAATACAATTACATCTATAATTACATTTACAAATCTTTTCAAAGCACTGGATGAATCTTTTCTAATGTCTTTAATTTTTTCGCCGGCAACAGCACCTAATTTTTCTGCTCTTTCTTTAACGCCTTTCATCTCTTCGTTGATGGCAGCTTGTATAGAATTCATATCCACTTTTTCGCCTTTCATTTCCAGTTTTTCAGAAGTGGTTTTGGCTTCGGGCATTACCAACCAGAAAATAATATAAATGACAAAAGAGCTTGGACTCACATTAAACAGAAAATGATTCCAATCAAAAATCATACTTAAAATAGGTAACAGAAAAAGGGTTCTTGGAATCCATACGCTAACTCCAAAATAATGTGCTAAACCACTGCAAACACCCGCCACTACTTTGTCATCCGTATCGCGATATAATTTTTTTCTCAACGAACCTATCACTTTTGTAGCAGAACTTGGAACGGCAATCCATAATATTATATAAGGAATCAATCCCACACCAAATGAAAAGAATAAAATAATGAATACAATTCTTACAATAACGATGTCGATATTAAAGTAATTTGCCAAACCTGAACATACACCACCAATCAATTTATTGTTTTCGTCTCTGTACAAACGTTTATGCGTAGACGAAAATTCTGATTGTTTATTATTGTCTGATTGTATTTGATTTATTACAGGCTCAGATTCCAGCTCTTCAGGTTTGCCCATACTTTTAATAATGGCATTCACATCATTTTCTGTAATGCAGGTAGAGCCTTTACTTAACTGCTCTTGAAAAAGTTCGGAAATACGACTTTCAATATCATTGATGATTTCGTCTTTTCCTTCCTCGTCTTTAAAATGGAGTTGTAAACTTGCGGTATAATTTTTCAACATATCATAAGCAGTCAATTCAATGGGAATGATTCTGCCGTGGTAGTTGATGTTGATGACTTGTTTCATTTGTTTTATTATTTAAGCTTGTTGGGTAATTATTTTCACTGCGTCGGAAAGTTCGGTCCAAGTGGTTTCTAGTTCTTTATAGAATTCATTGCCTTTTTCGGTAAGGCTGAAATATTTTCTCGGCGGTCCGCTGTTGCTTTCTACCCATCTGTAAGTAAGGAGTTCTGCGTTTTTTAATCGGGTTAATAAAGGGTAGAGCGTGCCCTCAAAAATGTTGAGATTGGCTGATTTCATTTTTTCTATGATATCAGAAGGGTAGGCTTCTCCTTGTTTGATAACGGAAAGAATACAGAATTCCAGTATTCCTTTTCGCATCTGACTTGAAGTGTTTTCTATGTTCATATGTCGAATTTTATGCTTTTTAGTGGATAAATTCAGAACCAAAATCATTGAGTTCTGTATTTGTTTTGACAAAGATAGAAATAATTTAGTACTATGCAATACATAATACTATATTTTTTTTCTTTCACCGCTGAGAAGGGAGAAATAGAGTTTACGCGGAGATGAATTTCTCATCTCTTTCTTGGCAAAACACCTTTGCGAAACCTCATTTCCTCTGATCTCTGCGGTGAAAAAAATCTCACCCCCAACCACCCTCCCGCGTGAGAGGGGAGTAATTAGCGGTTTCGATTTATCTCTGCGAAAACTCTAAATACTCAATTTCTCCGCGGTGAAAAAAATTCGTGGCTATTTACGTCACGAAACGTTCCTATGGAACGAATAAAAACCTATCATTTCGGGCTAAAGACGAATTGTTCCTATGGAACAAAAATCTGGTTGTCAAAATTATTTTCTCTTTTATTGTACCTTGTGCCTTCGCGCCTTAGTGGCAAAATACCTCTGCGAAATCTCATATTTCTCCTTTCTCTGCGGTTTAAAACAATTCGTGAATTCGTGGTTATACCATAAACTAATTATATTCGTATCTCTTTTATCCCAAAGCCTTCCTTATGCCAAAAAACAAATCAGCTCTAATCCGCTACAGAATTATTGACACTTGTCTTACCAACAAACAAAAACCTTTTCCAACTCTTGAGTATTTAGCAGAAAAATGCGCCGAAAAACTGGGAACTGAAATATCGGCTTCTACCATTGAGAAAGATTTAAGAGCCATGAAACGCAGTTATCCTCATGGTTTTGATGCGCCTATTATATATAACAAAGAAAGAAAAGGTTATGCGTATGGCGAACATGGTTTCAGTATTGCAGAATTGCAGCTTGAACAAGAGGAATGGGATTCATTGCGCTATGCCGCCAATCTTTTGTATCAATATGCAGAAGTTCCCATCTTCAAAGATTTTAAACAGGCTATAGAAAAAATAGACGCGAGATTCAGTTTACAACTTGATGTAGAAGACGACAGCATCCAGCGTCATGTGCAATTTGAATCAGGCAATGCAACGACAGGTTACCAGTGGCTGAGCGTTATTTATCCGGCAATATCTTCAAAGTGGTTACTCAACTTACAGTACGAGAATATCTACAAACATGAGACTAAAACTTACCAAGTTGTTCCTTATTTATTGAAAGAAAACAGAAACCGTTGGTATCTTATTGGTTGGGTTGAAGATCGTCAAGACTATCTCACTTTCGCACTCGACAGAATCCAGGATATTAAAGTCATCAAACAAAAGCAGAAAATAAAATCCGATTTCAACCCCGAAGTTTTTCTTCAACATTCTGTGGGCATCATGAAAAATGAAGGCAAGCCATCGAAAGTAATATTAGAATTAAAAGATCCTTATCATAAACTGATTCAACTCGAACCCATTCATACTTCTCAAAAAATCATCAAAACCAAAAACGATACCATACAGATTGAACTTTCTGTATACATCAATCAGGAACTGTACAATAGAATATTATCCATGTCTTCATATTGCAAAGTCATACAACCTGCATCATTGAAAAAAATCATTTCGGAACATTTGGAGGCAGCTGCGGAGCAGTACCGATAAGTTTTATTTATCGTAATGATAATGCTAGTTCAAAAGGTTTGATAAGTTCAATTGGTTCAATAGGTTGATTTCTATCTTCTCAGCAAAGTCTCCTGAAAGTAACGTTGCGTAATGAGAAGATTGGTTCAAAAGGTTCAAGAGGTTCAATTTGTTCAATAAAGTTCATTTCTGAATAAAATCTAACATTTTGAACCAATTGAACCTCTGAAACCTTTTGAACAATAAACAATAAACAACAAACTCAACCTAACATCATCTCCAACCCCAGATCGGAAGAGCGTCGTGTAGGGAAAGAGTGTCTTC
>CALCNY010000100.1 GCA_937897585.1 uncultured Chitinophagaceae bacterium
AAAAGTATTGGACGGAAAAATAGAATTTAAAGATTTGATGGGAAGTATGCTAAACTTAGGAAGCCAGCACTTTTCAGAAGAAGATTTTAATGAATCGGATTTTCAGTAAAATAATTCAAAAGTAAAAATTCAAAAAGCCTGCCCCGAAACCTCGGGGTAAAAAACTGATACTCTATTTTTCAATTTTTACTTTTGAATTTTGACTTTAATATTTTGAATTACCAAACATTAACCTCTCGAGATAATTCAATTCCAAATTTATCATTCACTGAGTTGATAATTTTCTCACTCAACTCCAATATTTGCGAGCCTGTAGCATTCCCATGATTTACTAGCACCAATGCTTGTTTTTCATGACATCCTGCATCTCCTTCCCTATATCCTTTCCAGCCTGCTTGCTCTATCAACCAGCCTGCTGCTACTTTAATCATATTGTTTTCGGTAGCATGTCCTACTATGTTTGAAAAAGTTGATTTCAATTGATCAAACTGGCTAATCGTAATTTCTGGATTTTTAAAAAAGCTTCCTGCATTACCAATTACTTTTGGATTGGGTAATTTGCTGTTGCGTATATTCATGACCGCGAGTGCGATGTCTTTAATCGACAAATCTTTTACCCCCATTCTTTCCAGCTCCTGAGGAATCGCACCATATGAAATATTGAATTGTGGCGTTTTTCTAAGACGATAGGTAACTGATGTAATGATGAATTGATTCTTGTATTTATTTTTAAACACACTTTCGCGATAACCAAATTGACATTCACTATTCGAAAAACTGGTTATGTTTCTGTCAAAAAACTTTACGGCCTCAACAGCATGAATCACATCTTTTACTTCCACACCATAAGCACCTATATTTTGAATAGGTGAAGCGCCAACACACCCAGGTATTAATGCAAGATTTTCTATTCCACCATAATTTCGTTCAATACAATATAATACCAGATCATGCCAAGTCACGCCAGCTCCGGATTTGATAAAAACAAAATCTTCAGTTTCATTAATTAATTCAATCCCTGGTATTTCATTTTTAATAATCAATCCATCATAATTTCTGGTAAAAAGTATATTGCTACCTCCTCCCAAAATTGAACAAGTATTTTTTTCAACCAAAAGACTTTGAGAGATTTCTTGAGCTTGTTCTACTGAAGTAATAGCTGTAAAATATCTGGCAACAGCCCCAATATGAAATGTATTGTATGGTAATAAAGATATGTTTTCTTGTATCATCACTTGAATGGATTTATATCGGATCTACATCTGCAATAATAGTAATTGATTTGAATACTTTTTCAACCATTAGCAAATTAATATGGTGATGTATTTCTTTTTTGTATTTCATGCTCATGCCATATTCTTTGGGCAATTTAATCATCACTTCCATCAGATATTGATTTCTCAATCTTCCAATCACAGGTTGTGCGGGACCTGTCACCTGATCTTTAAAATCAATTCGTAAAGAGTCGCATAGTTTTTCAGCGCCCGCTTTTACAATGTCTTTGTCTTTATACTTCATGGTCAGTTTCACCATTCTGCAAAATGGCGGATAGAAAAATATATGTCTGCTCTGTAATTCTTCTTTGTAAAATTGAGCAAAGTCATGTTGTTTTACCAATGCAATAATTGGATGCTTGGTATTGATTGCTTGAATTAATACTTTACCCTGAGCGCCTTTCCTACCGGCTCTTCCGCTTACTTGTTCCATTAATTGAAATGCTCTTTCATTCACTCTAAAATCAGCAAAACTTAACAACCCATCCGCATCTAAAATGCCAACCAAACTCACATTATCAAAATCCAATCCCTTTACCACCATTTGTGTTCCCACCAAAATATCCAGACGATGTTGTTCAAAAGCCTGTATCAAACTATCATGAGCAGTCTTTCCCCTAACACTATCTACATCCATTCTGGCAATTCTGTATTTTGAAAACTCTTCCTCAAGTTGTTCTTCAATTTTTTCTGTACCGAAATTTTTCTCCATCCAATTATTTGTACCGCAAGCCGTACATGAAACCAACTTCGGATAAGTGCTGCCGCAATAATGACAATGTAATTTGTTGCTGTATTTATGCAAAGTGAGCGACACATCACAGTGATTGCATTGAGGAATAAAACCACAAGTACCGCAAATGATATAAGGATTGTAACCTCGTCTATTTTGAAACAAAATAACCTGCTTGCCATTATCCATAGCCTGTTGTATGGCTTCTTTCAGCGCATCGCTAATCATCATCTTTCCTTTCTGTTGAATCTGTCTGGTATTTACAACTTCAATAGCAGGTAATTGAATACCACCATATCTTTCAGCAAGTGTTACCAATCCGTATTTACCTTGCTGTGCATTGAAATAACTTTCCATAGAAGGCGTACCACTTCCCAATAAAACTTTAGCACCAAACAAAGAAGCATAATAAATAGCAGCGTCTCTTGCATTGTATCTTGGTGCGGGCTCTTGTTGTTTGAAAGAGGCATCATGCTCTTCATCAACAATGATAAAACCCAATTCACGAAATGGAAGAAACAAAGCACTTCTTGCACCTAATACTACACTTACTTCCCCATTCTTTATTTTATTCCATAATTCAACTCGCTCCTGATCGTTGAATTTTGAATGATAGACTGCGATATGACCACCGAAGTGTTGTTGCAATCTTCGTATAATCTGAGTCGTTAGTGCAATCTCTGGAAGCAGATACAACACCTGTTTACCGGAATTGATAAAATGCTCGATTAGTTTGATGTACAAAAGTGTTTTACCGCTACCGGTAACTCCGTGTAATAAGCATACATTCTTCTGAATAAAATGATCATTTAATTCATCTAATGCTTTTTGTTGGGCTTCCGACAAATCAAATTCAGTATTGATTTTTTTTGAAGTAGATTTTATTCGGTCTACATTTCTTTTAACAGCAATCAATACTTTCTTTTCACATAAAGCAGTGAATTGTGCAGAAGAAGCATTTGTTTTTTTAAGTAAAGCCGCTTTAGTCACTTCGCCTTCACTTCTTTGCAAATGAATATATCCAAGTAACAGCTCCATTTGTTTGGGAGCTCCTTTCCAGTCATTTAAAAGCGCAGCCAATTTTTCCTCTTCATAATAATCTGAATGAAGCTCTACATAAGTTTCTTTTTTAGCTTTATATTTTTCGTTGAGTTGTTCCCAAATAAAACAAATGTTTTTCTCGATTAGTCTTTTGATAACCGGATAAACATGAGAAACATCAAGCAGTTGCTGAACTTCAGAAAGCTGCAATTGCTTTCTTATTTGTAAAGCTTCTGCAACAAGATATTCTTCATCATCGAGACCTGAAAAATCATAATCTGTGTCTTCATTAAAGATTAGAATCGTTTCGCTATTGAGTTTAAAATTAGCAGGAAGTGCAGCAGTCATTACTTCCCCTTCGGTACACATATAATATTCACTTACCCACGCCCATAATTTTAATTGTTGAGCATACACAAGGGGTGTATCATCAAGTATGTTTAAAATGGGTTTTGTTTGATACGCAGGTCTGGTGGTAATTACAGATTTGATAACACCTGCATATTTTTTATTTTTTCCGAAAACGACTTCTGCTCTGCAACCGGGTTTTGCTTTTTCAGTTAGATGAGCTGGTATATTATAAGTATAGATATTAGGCAAGGCCAGCGGAAGAATGATCTCCGCCCAAGTAACATCTGCAGATTCATTAAATAGTATCTGATTTTCACCCGGCATTTTTATTATTCTTTTATCCAAGAGGCCTTATAACGTATCAATGCTTTTTCCATGACATCATAAACTTTTTGTTTAAGAACAGGAACGTCTTGCATAGTATAACAAGTCACTGGAATTTCTTCTAAATATACAACTCTTGAT
>CALCNY010000101.1 GCA_937897585.1 uncultured Chitinophagaceae bacterium
ATGGTCTCTTGTTTTTTTTATCGCACCATTAATAATTACCTCATGGGATTTTTTATCCCATTCCTATATTGATTGGTATCGTTTATTACAAGTTAAACATAAGCGAAATATTGACTTGACAATCAATAATGATTTCCAAGATATTAGTGTGATGGGTATGATTAAAAGAATTTTCAACTATCCAACATTCAATTCTCTGTTTGTTTTAATCCCAGCTGTGTTAATGGTTTTGAGTCAGTTTTTACGAATATCAGACTTTTCGGACTTGCGTTATCGAATTTATATCTGCTGTTCTGTAATGATTTCAACTGTTATTTTTAGTAGTGGAGCTGAATCACCTACTTACATAATTGCATTTACAGCTGTTTGCATTTGGTATGTAATTCAAAATAAATCAAAGCTCATTAATGCCGTGTTTATTTTCGCATTAATTTTTACCAGCTTTTCCTATTCTGATTTATTAACACCTGCTTTTCGTGAACAGATTGTACGGCCTTATTCTTTAAAAGCATTTCCATGTTTGGTTATTTGGATCATTTTGTTTTTTCAAATTTTAAAAAAGCAATATCGAAGTTTATCTTTTGAAAAACTAGCGCTTCACAATCAATAATTTCTGATGCAAAAAACAAACAAAATAGTATTGACATTTGATGTGGAGGAGTTTGATTTACCATTGGAGTACAAAACTTTTATTTCTGAATCTGAAATGATGGCAGTAGGAAAAAAAGGTCTTGATGCAATTACTGATTTGATCGGTCAAAATAACATTCCTACCACTTTGTTTACCACAGCCCATTTTGCTGATCAATTTCCAGACGCCATAAAAAAGCTATCTGAGCACCATGAAATAGCCTCCCACACTTATTTTCATTCACATTTTGAGATACAAGATTTGATTACATCCAAACAAAGATTGGAAGTCATCACTGGAAAAGATGTAGTAGGATTACGAATGCCAAGGTTCAAAAAAGTAGATATTGAAGAGATTAAAAAAGCTGGTTACCAGTACGATTCATCAATCAATCCGTTTTGGCTTCCGGGTAGATACAACAACTTACACTTGCCTAAAAAAATATACACTGATTCAGGTCTTTTACGTGTACCTATTACCGTGAGTCCTCAATTAAGGATCCCATTATTTTGGCTTGCATTTAAAAATTTTCCATTGGCAATATATAAATCTTTAGCCCTGAAAGCCCTGAAGAATTATGGGTATATCAATCTATATTTCCATCCCTGGGAGTTCACGCCATTAGACAAATATCCCTTACCTAGTTCTATTAAAAAAGATTCGGGTGAAAGGATGTTGAATAAATTAAACGAATTAATATCGTTTCTTAAAAATAATGGTGAGTTTCTAACGATGAAGGATTTGGTTGATGAGGAGCGGTTGAGGAATTTCTGATGGGCAATTTGTTCATTAGGTTGGGTGTATTTCTCAGCAATGTCTTCTGAAAGGGAAGTTGCGTTTGAAGAAAATTTGTTCAAAAGGTTTGGAAGGTTCAATACGTTCAAAAGGTTGGACGTACTTCTCAGCAATGTCTCCTGAAAGGGACGTTGCGTTTTGAAGAATTGTTCAAAAGATTTGGAAGGTTCAATATGTTCAAAAGATTAATGCCATTTATTGAAAGTGTATCATACAACCTCTTGAACCTTTTGAACGTATTGAACCTTTTGAACCTATAAAACCTCTGAACCTCTTGAACCTTTTGAACTTATTAAACCTTTTGAACCTCTTGAACCTTTTGAACCTTTTAACCCTTTCACAAAAAAAAGCTGCCCCGATTAAGAGACAGCTTTTGTATTTGAAGTAACTTTTATTACTCTTCATCATCGAAGCTCATCGCTTCTTTGGTTGTCATCAGCAATTCGTATTCTTCTTTGCTTCCTACGATCATGTTTTCGAAATCACGTAAACCTGTACCTGCTGGAATATGGTGACCAGTGATTACGTTTTCTTTCAATCCGAGCATCTCATCAGTTTTACCTAAGATGGCAGCAGAGCTTAACACTTTTGTAGTTTCCTGGAACGAAGCTGCTGAAATCCAGCTATGTGTTCCTAATGAAGCCTTAGTAATACCCAATAACAATGGAGAAGATGTAGCTGGTCTTGCATCACGATACTCAACCAATTTCTTATCGTTTCTTCTTAAGATAGAGTTTTCTTCTCTAACATCACGAAGGGTAACAATCTGACCAGATTTCAACTTAGTACTTTCTCCGCCGTCGGTGATTACTTTCTTATCATAGATGTAATCATTTTCAACGTTAAAGTCTAATCTGTCTTCAGTATCTCCTTCCAAGAATTTAGTATCTCCTGCATCTTCGATAGTTACTTTACGCATCATTTGTCTAACGATAACTTCGATATGCTTGTCATTGATTTTTACACCTTGCAAACGATATACTTCCTGAATTTCATTCACAACATATTCCTGAACTGCGAAAGGACCTTTGATTGATAATATATCAGCTGGAGCAGTTTGGCCATCACTTAACGCAGCACCTGCTTTTACGAAGTCACCATCTTGAACAAGAATCTGACGACTCAATGGAACAAGATATTTACGCAATACACCATCTTTTGCTTCAACACTGATTTCTCTGTTACCTCTTTTGATAGCTCCAAAAGAAACCACACCATCAATTTCACAAACCACAGCAGGATTGCTTGGGTTTCTTGCTTCAAACAATTCAGTTACACGAGGAAGACCCCCGGTGATATCCTTCAACTTGCTTAATACTCTTGGAATTTTCACCAACACCTGACCACTTCTTACTTCATCACCTTCTTCGATAACGATATGAGAACCTACAGGAAGGTTATATTTCTTGATTTCTTTTCCTTCTACGATAATAGTTGCAAGTTTGGTTTTATCTTTTGTTTCGATAACCACTTTCTCTCTGTGTCCAGTTTGTTCGTCAGATTCATCTCTGTAAGTAATACCTTCAAGTACCGCATCAAATTTAATTTTACCATTAGTTTCAGCAACGATAACATTATTGAACGGATCCCATGTACAAATCGCATCACCTTTAGCCACTTTCTGTCCGTCTTTCACGTTCAGGATAGCACCATAAGGAATGTGCATGGTATTTAACAAACGATCTGATTTTACATCGATGTTTCTGATTTCACCGGTACGACCGATTACTACAGAAATTTTCTTGCCTTCATTGTTTTCTGTGCTTACTGTACGCAAACCATCAAACTGAAGTGTACCATCGAATTTAGCCAACAAAGAAGATTCTACAGAAGCCGAACCCGCAACACCACCCACGTGGAAAGTACGAAGTGTAAGCTGAGTACCCGGCTCACCAATTGATTGAGCAGCGATGATACCAACAGCATCACCACGCTGAGCGATTGCTCCTGATGCCAAGTTTTTACCATAACATTTCACACAAACGCCACGCTTGCTTTCGCAAGTCAATACCGAACGTATTTCAACAGTTTCAATTCCTGTTTCTTCTATTTTCTTTGCAATATCAATACTGATTTCTTCGCCTGCAGCAACCAAAACTTCGTCAGTCAATGGATGTACAACATCATACAATGCAGTACGTCCTTCGATTCTATCACTTAATGGTTCGATGATATCTTCGTTATCTTTTAATGCTGAAGTTGCAATACCACGAAGTGTTCCACAATCTTCATCATTGATAACGACATCCTGAGCCACGTCAACAAGTCTACGAGTCAAATAACCCGCATCCGCAGTTTTCAAGGCCGTATCCGCAAGACCTTTACGCGCACCGTGAGTAGAGATGAAGTATTCTAATACACTCAAGCCATCTTTGAAATTTGCAAGAATTGGGTTCTCGATAATTTCACTTCCAGATGAACCTGATTTTCTTGGTTTAGCCATCAAACCTCTCAAACCAGCCAACTGCTTAATCTGTTGTTTACTACCACGAGCTCCTGAATCCAACATCATATAAACAGAGTTGAAACCTTGTTTATCAGTTGCCAATTCACGAATCAATGTTTCAGTTACTTTGGTATCCACACGACTCCAGATATCAATAATCTGATTGTATCTTTCATTGTTGGTGATTAAACCCATATTGTAACTATCCCAAACTTCAGCAACTTCACCTTGAGCAGTTTCAACCAACTCTTCTTTAACAGCCGGGATAATCAAATCATTGATGTTGAAAGACAAACCACCACGGAATGCCATTCTAAATCCTAATGTTTTAATATCATCAAGGAATCTTGCAGTGATTGGAACGCTTGTCCATTTGATGATATCACCAATGATTTCTCTTAATGCTTTTTTAGTTAAAAGTGCATTTACAAAACCAACTTCTTTTGGTACAAATTGGTTGAAGATTACACGTCCTACAGTAGTTTCAATTAACTTGAAAGTCAATGAACCATCTGCATTACGGAAATTTGCTTTCACTCTGATGTTCGCATGAAGATCAATTTGCTTTTCGTTGTAAGCAATGATTACTTCATCAGCAGAATAGAATGCTTTTCCTTCTCCTTTTACGATTTCGTCGCCAATTGTTTTCTTGCCCTTTGTTATGTAATACAAACCAAGAACCATGTCCTGAGAAGGAAGGGTGATTGGCGTACCATTCTGCGGGTTCAAAATATTGTGAGAAGAAAGCATTAATAACTGAGCTTCCAAAATAGCGGCATTGCTCAAAGGCACGTGAACCGCCATCTGATCTCCATCGAAATCCGCGTTGAATGCCGCAGTTACCAATGGGTGAAGATGAATCGCTTTACCTTCAATCAATTTAGGTTGGAATGCCTGAATTGACAAGCGGTGAAGGGTTGGGGCCCTGTTTAACATTACAGGGTGACCTTTCAAAATATTTTCAAGAATATCCCAAATTATGGCTTCTTTTTTATCCACCAATTTACGGGCACTCTTTACAGTTTTTACAATACCTCTTTCAATCAATTTGCGAATGATAAATGGCTTGAACAATTCAGCAGCCATATCTTTAGGCAAACCACATTCATGCATTTTCATTTCAGGACCTACCACGATAACCGAACGACCAGAATAGTCAACACGCTTACCTAATAAGTTCTGACGGAAACGACCTTGCTTACCTTTCAATACATCACTTAATGATTTCAATGCTCTTCCACCTTCTGCTTTTACAGCATTTGATTTACGGCTGTTATCAAACAATGAGTCGATTGACTCTTGTAACATACGCTTTTCATTACGCAAGATTACTTCTGGTGCTTTAATCTCTAACAAACGCTTTAAACGATTGTTACGGATGATCACACGACGATACAGATCATTCAAATCAGAAGAAGCAAAACGTCCACCATCCAAAGGAACTAATGGTCTTAATTCTGGTGGAATAACAGGAATATATTGCATCACCATCCACTCAGGACGATTTACAATTCTTGTGTTAGCTTCACGAAAACTTTCTACAACGCTTAGACGCTTTAAGGCATCAGCTTTACGTTGCTGAGAAGTTTCAGTAGCTGCTGAGTTACGTAAATCAAAACTCAATTGATCCAAATCCAAACGCTCTAACATGGCATGAACTGCTTCAGCACCCATTTTAGCGATGAATTTATTTGGATCTTCATCAGGTAACATTTGGTTGTCTTTTGGTAAAGCATCCAATATGTCCAAATAATCTTCTTCAGTTAATAAATCGGCATAGTTTTGTCCTTTATCAGCTCTGATACCTGGTTGAATCACCACGAATCTTTCATAATAGATAATGGTTTCTAATTTCTTAGAACTCATCCCTAATAGATAACCAATTTTATTTGGCAAAGATTTGAAGTACCAGATATGAACTACAGGAACTACCAATTTGATATGTCCCATTCTTTCACGACGTACTTTTTTCTCAGTTACTTCCACACCGCAACGGTCGCAGACAATACCTTTATAACGGATACGCTTGTACTTTCCGCAAGCACACTCGTAATCTTTTACAGGTCCAAAAATTCTTTCGCAAAACAAACCATCTCTTTCAGGCTTGTAAGTACGATAGTTGATTGTTTCCGGTTTGATGACTTCACCGTAGCTTCTTTCTAGGATACTGTCTGGAGAAGCTAAGCCAATCGTAATCTTGGAAAATGCTGCTCTCGGACGGTTTTCTTTTTTGAATGCCATATTATTTTCAGATAAATGTTATTGTTATTAATTGTTGTTTTGATTGAAATTGAGTGGTTGATTACTCAAATTTCAAGTCGAGACCTAAACCTCTTAATTCATGAACCAATACGTTGAATGACTCAGGAATACCAGCTCTTGGAATGTTATCTCC
>CALCNY010000102.1 GCA_937897585.1 uncultured Chitinophagaceae bacterium
ACAAGCGCGCGTGGAACCTTCTGTGAAACTCTGTGTCTCCTTTGTGTAACTCTGTGTTAAAAATCCATCTTCTCCATTTTCTCTTCAGATACAAACTCATCGTTTTTCCTTGCGTCAACCCTTTTTCAATTTTGTCAATTACTTTGAATTTCCCTCTGTTCAGTAGGGCGTATGATAAAATCAGTTTCTCCCAAAAATATGAAACGAATAAGGATAAAATAGTCAATGCAAGCATACCAAACATTGCTTTAATTGAAAACCCAAAAGTTTTACCAAGAACAAAACCGACTGAAAGGATTGAAGAAGTTATTGTGAAAAATAAATTATTCACTTTCATTCTATTTTCTGTTACCTTTTCAGTTGAACTAACCATTATTTTATATTGGTCTAATTTTAGCTTCCTGTCATCATCATATGTCTTTGTAAGAAACTTTATACAACATTCAGGATTCTCAAAAACCTGAAAACCTTGGCAGAATAGAATTGATTTTTCAGAAGCATTACTTAATCTGTAACCGACAATTTGTTTGTTTAAGTCTTTTGCCTTTTCGTATTCCCAAATTATTTGTTCACTTTCAAAAGTGTCAGCACCAAGTAAGAAAACAATAAAGTCACTTTCTTGCATTTTCTGCTCTACTTTCTTCTGCCAATTTTCAGAGTGCCCAACTTCTTGTTGAATAGCAATAAAATTTTCGGATTTAGCAAGCAGATCTACAATAGCTTTTTTAGCTAAATCAATGTCCGTACTTCTATTGCAAACAAATAATTTCATTTAAACTTCTACTTATATTTTTCAAATCCACACAATAATTGGTATTCCTTATTCCTTAGCAAATAGCCCATACACCTATTTCAAATCAATACCCAACAAAAATATACAATAACATCCTAAATAAATAGCAGTAATTGTACCCATTTTGGGGTGAATTTTCTGAATGACAGATTATTTAATTAAACGGTATTCTACCATTCCTCACCAGCTTCTTCCATTTTTGCTAAATGACCCATCATGATTTGAACCTCTTCACGTAAGGTTCTGATTTTGGGTGAGTCGGGTACATACAACAGACCTTTGACTTCAGCGACAGCAAAATGATTTCGCTTATTTATTCGTACTGGTTTGAGCTTACCTGCCTTGATGTAATTGTCAATAGTGCGTCGTGATATATTCAACATGCGCATTACTTCGAATGTATCAATCCATTTGGTAAAGAAATCGTCGACAGGATTTTCTATACTTTCAATTTTTGATTGCATCTGAGCAACCATGGATTTCAATTCCATGATTTGTTCCATGAGTATTTCGTTCGTGATGTTTTGTGTTTGATTTGCATCCATACTGTATCAATTTATAACTATTTAAATGAAAGAAAAAGCAATCGGTCATCTTCGTACACCTCCGAACGGAAGTTTAGACTAGTATAGACTGATATAGATTTTCAGACGCTGTAAAAATGCAAAAATTGAATTTTTGTAGTTGATGTTTGTAGCTCTTTGTATCTCTTTGTCTACATAAAGAGGTATAAAGCGGTATAGTTGGTTTTATTAGGTGATGTTTTGATGTGAGACAAATACTCAATTGCTCAAATACTCAAATGCTCATCGTGTTGAAATTTGAACAAATGCGCAACAAATTCAGGAATTAAAATCAAGGTAGAAAACAGAAAAAAACGGTAACAAAAAACAAGTATGAAAATTTTATTTTATCTTCGTTTTGTCGTTCTTTTTTGTTGCTGACTTGTAACTCAACAATGTCAAAATCTGATGAGTAGTTGCTCATTTGTTGCTCGAAAAAAACGTGAAACTCAGTAAAACCAAGGGTTTTCAGAGTTGTATTTTGTTTTCAGTTTCTGTATCGGCAAGTAAGTGGCAAAAACAACCAACTAAAAAACAACCAAAAAACACATTAAAACCCTTACTTAGTAAGGGTTTTGTCATTTCATCTCTTTTGTCAGGAAAATTAATTTTTTGCTTTTTTGGGTAATATTTATTGATCAATCATTACTAATTTATTTTTTTAAATTATTGCATCATATTTTAATGTTATGTAAATATTAAGATAAATTAAAAAAAATAAAAACAAAATGTTATCCCAAAATCAAATTTATATTAACTCATCAATTTGAAGATTTTAATCAAATTTTAGAAAATAGTTTTACGGCCTAAAATATAAAATAACATGCTGTCAAATTATTTTTCATTCAGTTCAATCAGAAAAACATTTTTGCTTACGTTATTAGTAACGCTGTTGACTATCCTACAAAGTCAGTCAGGAGTAGCACAAATCATTACATGTACACCAACCACCTCTACAGATACAATAAATGCCTGTGGAAATTATACATGGCATGGTAATACATATACTTCATCAAACAACACAGCAACCTGGACTGGAGTGAATGCAGCGGGATGTGATTCTATCGTTACTTTGAATTTGACAATATTGAATACACCAGTTCAGCCTGGAAGTTTTAATTTAAAAACTACATTTGTATTTAGAGGACAAAACGGGATGATGTATACAGTTCCCGCCGTTAGCGGAGCTACAAGTTATAACTGGTCGTATTCAGGAACAGGAGTAAACATAAATGGAACGGGCAATAGTGTAACACTTGATTTTTCATCAACTGCTACCAGCGGAATGTTGAGTGTTGCTGCAGTAAATACTTGCGGAGTTAGCACTTCTAGAACGGTTTCAATATATACAAATGAAGTCATTACGTTGCCAACAACAAATCTTGATTATTCATTTGTGACAGTAGGCTGTAACAGAGTAGATTATTTAGACACGGCTTATTCAACAAATGATGCTGATTACAGCTCAGGTGCAAGCACAGCAAACGTATATCAATTGAAGCGTTTGTTTACAGAGATTTCAAAATTGAATCCACTACCGAAGTTTTTGATTATGACAGGAGATATTGTTATGGGTTACAAAACACCATCAACTCCTGATACGATTGAATTGGCAAAGCAGTTGACTTCATGGAGACAGATTTATGAGAACCACCCATTATCAAGTATGGGTATACAATTGATAGCAGTTCCAGGTAATCATGAAACACAAGATAAAGCTGCTGGTAAAAAATCATTTTTATCAGCAGAGAAAATATTTGCGAGAGTCATGGCTCCCTATATTTTGGGAAGTAATGGCCCTGGTATTGGTGGTCCGGATAGTTTGACAACCGATCAGAGTAAATTGACATACTCATTCGATTATCATGGAGATCATTTTGTGATGATCAATACAGATCCTGTAGGGAAGGACAACATTACACCATACAAGTGGATTGGCAGTGATTTACAAACTGCGAGAGCAAACAATGCAAGAAATATATTTGCTTTTGGACACAAGCCAGCATATTCTTCATCATTAACACCCAACGGCGGATTAGATGCAGTTTCTACTATGGCTCAAAGAGATAGCTTGTGGAAATATTTTGAGAACAACAATACTGCAGCGATGTTTACTGCTCACGAGCATCTATGGGATACCATCCATCCACATGCTGGTAAAACATGGCAGGTAATAGCTGGTAATGGCGGAACAAGAGTAGAACCAGTTTGGGTTGGTGCAGGTCAGAAATATTATGGATACACAATAGTAAACGTGTATAATGACAGAAAGATAAATGTAATGGGAGTTGGTAGAAACACGGATCAGAATCCAACTGCCGGAGCAACTCCATACGCTGTGAATGAGGATCAATATCCATCAACAGTAAGAAACAGTTTCAATATTTGTTTGACAACTTATTCATCATCAGTAGCATCAAGCTGTGAATCTTATTCTTGGAATGGTAATACATACACAAATAGTGGTACTTATTCATATACCACAACTAACGCGGCTGGATGTGATTCAATTGCTACCTTAACTCTTTATATTGGTGATACAATTAAGCCTACAATTACTGCTCCTGCAAATTTGAGTATAGTAACTAATAACGGTTGTGGAGCTAATGGTGTTGATTTAGGAAATCCTATTGCTTCTGACAACTGCCTAATTCAATCAATTACCAATAATGCGCCATCAAGTTTCTCTGTAGGAAGTACAACAGTTACTTGGACAGTAACAGATTTTATAGGAAATGTAGCAACAGCTACGCAGATAGTAACAGTAAGAGACAGTGTTAAGCCGACAATATATTTGAATGCATCAGTAGTAAATACATTGGGAATACAAGGTTCTACAAGTTCTAAGACGCCGTATGTACAGTCATTAAAAGCAGGCGTATACTTTAAGTCATTGATGAGTGTACCTGATACGATCAATGGCTATTCAATGTCAGGTATTCCTGATGGTTTGGGCGCGTTTGACAATGGAGACGGTACGTTTACGTTGTTGATGAACCATGAGTTGTTGAGTACACAGGGTGTAACACGTGCACATGGTAACAAAGGTGCATTTGTATCAAACTGGGTTATCCGCAAATCAGATTTATCGGTATTGAGCGGTAGTGATTTGATGACGAGTGTATATGGCTGGAACAGCACGTTGCAGCGTAATGATACGACAGCAATGGCTACAGCCCCTGCGTTTTACAGATTCTGTTCAGCGGATTTATCTCCGGTGAGCGCCTATTACAATGGTGTAACAGGAAAGGGTACTCGTTCAAGAATCTTCATGCACGGTGAAGAGGGCGGTACAACAGGATACCAGTTGGCAACGATAGCTAATGGTGTTAACAAGGGTAAGAGTTATATATTAGGTAAGTTCAATTCAGCTACGAATGGATCGGGCTTGAGTGGAATAGGTGCATGGGAAAATGCGTTAGCATGTCCATACGAGCAGGATAAGACGATAGTGATAGGCGATAATGACGGTGGTACGGCATCAACAGCGATGAACAATTCAGTAGTTGTATATATTGGTACGAAGCAAACGACAGGAACAGAAGTTGAGAAAGCAGGGTTAACGAATGGAAAGTTACGTTTTGTGAAAGTGAGTGGCGTGAGTGCAGAGATTGCGAATACTTCTACAAGAGCTAGCAACATAGTTAGTGGAGCTTCATTTAGCTTAGACAGTACAGCAGCAACAACGTTCTCAAGACCAGAGGATGGATCATGGGATCCGATGAATCCAAGCAAATATTATTTTGTGACAACAGATCAGTTGGATTCTACAATGGATTTCAACAGAGGTCAGATAGGCAGAAGTCGTTTGTGGAGATTGAATTTTACGGATATCACGAATCCGGAGTTGGGTGGAACGATAGACATGTTGTTGGATGGCACCGAGGGTCACAATATGTTGGACAATATAGCAATAGATAAGTTAGGTCATATCATTTGTTTGGAAGATGCGGGTAATGCGGATCATAATGGTAAGGTATGGCAGTACACGATAGCTACGGATCAGATGGAAAAGATAGCGAAGCATGATATTTCAAGATTTGGGAATGTGGTTAATGGGACGGTAACATCGGCTACAAGTCCATATAACAAGGATGAGGAGACATCAGGAGTGATAGACATGTCAGATATTTTGGGTAATGGATACTTTATTTTGGTGGATCAGGCTCACTATACAACAGGTATGCCAACGGCAGCTGTAGAAGGCGGTCAGTTGATGCTGATGTTCAATCCATCATCAGTGAGCAATACAACGTCAACAGCAAATGACACAGTAAGAGTAGCTGCTACAGGATGTAACACAACAGTAGCATTGGGAACACCTGCAACGGGAGATAATTGTTCAGTGGCAAGTGTTACAAACAATGCACCTGCGACATTCCCAATCGGAACTACAAATGTATTATGGACAGTAACGGATGCGAATGGTAATACAAATACAGCAACACAAGTGGTGATTGTGACAGATACAACAGCACCAGATATTACATCACCAGTTGCTGTGACAGTAAATACGAATAATGGTTGCGGCGCACAAGGGGTTAATTTAGGTACAGCAACATCAACAGGTTGCAATGTATCAATCACCAACAATGCACCATCAACTTTCCCTGTAGGAAGTACAACAGTAACCTGGACGGTGACAAATTTAAATAATGGTCAGTCATCAACAGCTACACAATTAGTAACAGTAAGAGACAGTGTTAAGCCGTCGATATATTTGAATGCATCAGCAGTAAATACATTGGGAATACAAGGATCTACAAGTTCTAAGACGCCGTATGTACAGTCATTAAAAGCTGGCGTATACTTCAAGTCATTGATGAGTGTACCGGATACGATTAATGGATATTCAATGTCAGGTATTCCTGATGGTTTGGGCGCGTTTGACAATGGAGACGGTA
>CALCNY010000103.1 GCA_937897585.1 uncultured Chitinophagaceae bacterium
CCCTGGAGTACTCATGGTTACTATCTAAAAGAAAGACCTTCCTTCACGAAAGATCCATTGTTTCATGCAGGCGCCTATTATGTACAAGAAGCCAGCTCTATGTTTTTGGAGCAGGCATTACAACAAACCGTTGATTTGAATGCTTCTCTTAAAGTGTTGGATTTATGTGCTGCGCCCGGAGGGAAATCAACATTGATACAATCATTAATTTCAAAAGACAGTTTGCTGGTAAGTAATGAAGTAATTAAAACCAGAGTGAATGTGCTTGCTGAAAATATGACCAAATGGGGAGCAGCTAATGTGGTTGTGACAAACAATGACCCAAGAGATTTTCAGCGTTTAGACAGCTATTTCGATGTGATTGTGGTTGATGCGCCTTGCAGTGGCAGTGGTTTATTTCGAAAGGATCCTGAAGCTATAAATGAATGGAGTTTGGATAATGTGGTTCTTTGTAGTCAACGCCAGCAAAGGATTCTGGCTGATGTAAAAGAAGCGCTGAAACATGATGGTATTTTGATTTATTCCACTTGCTCTTATTCTGAAGCAGAGAATGAAAATATTGCAAATTGGCTTATTACAGAAAACGGATTCACATCTATTCAACTTCAAGTAAACCCAGAATGGAATATCATTGAAACCATTACCAAAGAAACTAACGCTTACGGTTACCGTTTCTATCCCGATAAAGTAAAAGGCGAAGGATTTTTTATTGCTGCTTTCAAAAAAACAAACACAAATACAAACCTCAATCATCCTCACTTTTTGGGGAAATTAAAGGAGACTCCCAAGCATCAAACCCCCAAGAATAAAATGCAAGCATCTTCCCCCTTTGGGGGAATTAAAGGGGGCTTTCAAAACACCAACTGGCTCTCCGACAACAATGAACTCAATTTCCTCCCCTGGAAAGATGACATCCTTGCATTTCCACAAAACTTAATCCATGAAATTCCTGTTTTACAATCAGCTTTGTATATAAAAAAAGCGGGTGTTAATATGGGCAGCCTTATTCGCAATGAATTAATTCCTTCGCATGAACTGGCGATGAGCACCATCCTGAACCCTGATATATTAGCTGTTTCCTTGGATTTGAATAAGGCTTTGCAATTTCTCAGATTAGAGTCGATTGAAAAAGATTTCGACGGCACGGGCTGGATGCTTATGAAATATGCGGGTTTGCCACTAGGGTTTATAAAGGCATTGCCCAACCGTATCAACAACTATTATCCACGGGAATGGCGTATTCTTAACAAGTAATACATTTGTAAACCAACTAATTTCCTCATATTTGCAATGCCTTTTTTATAAGTGTATTATGATAATCGATTGTATTCCGGCAACTATTATTTTAATGAACTAAAGCCATAAACGAATGAAAAATTTACTCTTTATCCTTTTGCTTTTACCTGTGTTAGTTTTTGCTCAAAAAACTTACAAGGTTGGTCCAAAAGAAACCTTGTTCTCAATCGGTCGTATAGTGAACGTTCACCCCAGAGAATTGGCTGAGTTCAATAATATTCCATTTGAAAATGGTGTGAAAGTTGGACAGATTTTAAAAATCCCAACAGTTAAAAAAATGGCACCGCTTACAGATGCCGCTCCTGTAGCAACTACGGCTCCAGTTACCACACCACCTGTAACACCTTCAGTTCCTGTTGCAAAGCCGATTCCTCCAACACCTACAGTAACAAAACCAGCAATCACTCCGGTTGTTCAAAATACAAAATCTGCTGTGTCATCAGACATGGTGGCTATATATCATAAAGTTGAAAAGAAAGAAACGTTATTCCAGATTTCTCAAAATGCAAAAGTTAGTATTGATGATATTAAAAAATGGAACAAGCTAACAGTTGATGGCGTTAATGAAGGAGCCAATTTAATTGTAGGCTATAAAAAAAGAGGTACTGAAACACCTACTAAACCAACTGCGCCGCCTGTTGCTGCTGTTATCCCTACAAATGTAACTCCAGTAGTTAAACCTGCAATTGTTGAAAAACCAGTTGCGCCTGCTGTGACGCCAACACCAACAAAACCAGCTGTTGTTGAAAAACCAGTTGTTGCAGTTCCTGTTGTTACGCCTCCTGTTGTTGCAGAAACTAAGCCTCAAACAAATAGTTCTGCCATTGTGAGAAATTTCAATGGGGGTGCATTTGGTATTTCTTATGGATCACAACATACTGGCAATCCTCCTACGAATTCAGAAACCGGTGTGGCGGCTACATTCAAAAGTACCAGCGGATGGAATGATGGAAAATATTATTGTTTGCATAATACAGCACCTGCTGGTTCTATCATAAAAATCACATCAAAGAATACACAGAAGTTCGTTTATGCCAAGGTGTTAGATGTGATTCCGGATTTAAAACAAAACGAGGGTTTGCTAATCAGATTGAGCAATGCCGCTGCAGATGAACTTGGCGTAACGGCAGAAACTTTCAATGTTACATTAAATTACTAATTCTTTAAGATGAAAAAATTACTTTTATTACTCGTTGCATTTTGTAACGTAGTTATTGTATTTACACAAGCTGATAAGACACAGGATGTATCTCCTGATGCGTCCGGAGTTAAAGCAATTTCAGGTGAACTGTTTACCGGTGCCAAGAAGAACAGTGCGACCAAAATCAAAGACCAGGAAAGAACGAACACCTGCTGGTCTTTTGCCACTACTTCTCTCTTAGAATCTCAGGCGATTAAAAATAAAATGGGCGCTTATGATTTGAGCGAAATGTTTACTGTAAGAAACATCTATATTGAAAAGGCAAAAAATTACATATTGCGTCAGGGTCATGCGCAATTCAGTGAGGGTGGACTTGGACACGATGTGATAAGGTCATACGCAACATATGGGGCGGTTCCCGACCAAGCATACAATGGTTTGGTTAATGGTGAAAAAGTTTACGACCATCAGGAACTTTACAAATCCCTGAAAAAATATCTTGACAGTACTTTGAAGACAAAAGGTCGTCCTTTATCGGCAGACTGGCTTCCCGGTTTCAATCAAATTCTGGATAAAAACATGGGCCCATTGCCACAGCAATTTGTTTACAACACTAGAAAATACACGCCACAAAGTTTTGCTAAGACTGCATTAAAATTCAATGATGAGGATTATGTAAATATCACTTCATTCACACACCATCCTTTTTATAGTTCTTTTATTTTAGAAGTGCCTGATAATTTCAGTAATGGCGCTTATTACAATATTCCATTAAATGAAATGATTGAATTGGTAAAGAATGCCATTAATAGCGGCTATACAGTACTTTGGGACGCAGATGTAAGTAACAATGGTTTTAATGCCAAAAAAGGCATGGCGATGAATATAAAGTCTGATGAAAATGAGAATACAGCATTTGCCAATCCGGATTTCAAAGAAGAAGCATACAATCAAAATATCAGACAACAAATGTTTGAAAACCTTACTACACAAGATGACCACCTAATGCATATCGTTGGTATTGAAAAAT
>CALCNY010000104.1 GCA_937897585.1 uncultured Chitinophagaceae bacterium
TGAAAAAATGAGGGGTTCTGAAATGTTGAATACGTTATTAGTGGAAAGGTATAATCGTGATGCCATTCCAGCATCTGTAATCATTCTTACTTTAATTGGGGCGATTTTGGCATCCAGAAAAGTAAGGGGAGGAAGTGGATTTCACTTAGCAGTTGGCTTAGTCATTAGCGTTAGTTACATCCTCTTCAGCAGATTTTCTATTGTATTTGCCACAAAAGGAAATTTAACCCCTTTATTAGCAGCATGGACGCCCAATTTATTGTTCAGTATTCTGGCACTTTATCTTTATATAAAAGCACCTAAATAAATTTCGCAATCGTTATCGTAAACTTTCTTTTAAAACTTTTGTTTAACAGTTGCGTAGGTTGTAATTTTAGACGCCTTTTGTTAGTTCACAACAACTGAATTGGAAATAAATTGATTGCTTTTAACTTTTTATACTTTCATTCAAAAAGGATGTTCATTTTTTAATTTTTTAATTATCAATTTTAATATGGGAATCATAAAAGACAGATTCAAAGAGAAGGCAGATAAAACTGCAATTGAAATCAAATCATTGTTGAAAGATCACGGTGATAAAAAAATAGGTGAAGTAACACTTAGTCAAATTTACCAAGGGATGAGAGGTATTACCGGATTGGTTACTGAAACATCTTTGCTAGATGCTCAAGAAGGTATCAGATTCAGAGGATATTCTATTCCTGAGTTAAGAGAAAAACTAACCAAATCACCAAATGGTTCTGAACCGTTACCAGAAGGATTGTTTTATTTGATGTTGATGGGCGAATTGCCAACTGATGATGATGTTCATCATTTAACGAGTGTATGGCAAAGAAGAAGTCATGTGCCCAATCACGTATTTGACACGATTGAAGCATTGCCAATTACAACGCATCCGATGACTCAATTTGTAGTTGCTATTATGGCGTTACAAACAGAAAGTTCTTTCTCGAAACGTTATGCACAAGGCATGAGCAAGAAAGATTATTGGGAAGCTGTATTTGATGATTCGATGGATTTGATTGCGCGTTTGCCAAGAATTGCAGCGTATATCTATCGCCGTAAGTATAAGAATGGAGATCACATTCAGCCAAATGGTTTGTTGGATTGGGCTGGAAATTTCGCCCATATGATGGGTTATGAAAATGACGACTTTAAAGAATTGATGCGATTGTATATGGTGATACATGCTGATCATGAAGGAGGTAACGTTTCCGCACACACGACGCACTTGGTAGGTTCTGCATTGAGCGATCCTTATTTGAGTTTTGCCGCAGGAATGAATGGTTTGGCTGGACCTTTACATGGATTAGCAAATCAAGAAGTAATCAAATGGATTTTCGAATTGAGAGAGCAAATTGGAAGCGATTCGCCTTCAAAAGAACAAATCGAAGAATACGTAAGAAAAACATTGAGTGAAGGAAAAGTAGTTCCAGGATATGGACATGCTGTGTTGAGAAAAACAGATCCTCGTTTTACTGCGCAGATGGAATTTGGCAAAAAACACATGGCTGATGATCCATTAGTACAAACGGTTTGGACTATTTACGATGCTGTGCCTCCAATTCTATCATCATTAGGAAAAATCAAAAATCCTTGGCCAAACGTAGATGCCCATAGCGGTGCTTTATTGGTTCATTACGGCATGGTAGAATATGAGTTTTATACTGTGTTGTTTGGTGTGTCAAGAGCATTAGGAGTACTATCAAGTTTATGTTGGGACAGAGCATTGAACTTCCCATTAGAAAGACCAAAATCAGTAACTACAGATTTAGTAAAAGACTGGTTGGAAGGAAAGGGAGAAGTTTGGGGAGAATAGTCGTTCGAATAAAATTGAAAAGCCCGCAATTATATTGATTGCGGGCTTTTTTGTGGAGAATACCGGAGTCGAACCGGTGACCTCTTGCATGCCATGCAAGCGCTCTAGCCAGCTGAGCTAATTCCCCATTTATTTCAATAATGTCAGTTGGAGACCTTCCCGATTGGTATCGGGACGCTCTAGCCAACTGAGCTAATTCCCCAAAATTGACAGAGTGCAAATATATACGCTTTGAGATAAGTCGCAATAATTTTTGTTGAATTTTTACTTGACATAATTCACTATGTTTGGCAATCAAAAATTTTAAAATGGCAAAATCTGAAATAAAATTTTTACAAGGTCCGCAAAGCCGTTGGCAGGAATTGACATTCTCAATCAAAGTGCTAATTGAATTCATCAGAGGCTTCAGAGTGCTTCATTTTGCCGGGCCTTGTGTTACTGTATTTGGCTCTGCAAGATTTAAAGAAGATCATGAATATTATAAAACAACACAACAACTTTCTGGAGAAATCGCAAAACTAGGATTTACAATTATGACAGGTGGAGGCCCCGGTATCATGGAAGCAGCAAATAAAGGCGCGAAAGAAGTAGGAGGCAGAAGTGTGGGTTGCAATATCGTTTTGCCTTTCGAACAACATCCCAATAAATATCTTGATAAGAATGTCAACATTCGTTATTTCTTTGTAAGAAAAACTATGCTGATAAAATATTCATACGCATTTGTAGTTATGCCAGGTGGCTTTGGTACCATGGATGAATATTTTGAAGCCCTTACATTGATTCAAACCAAAATGTTATTTCAGTTTCCGATAATCATTTTCGATACATCTTACCATAAAGAATTAATTGAGCATATCGAATTGATGAAAGCAAAAGGAACGATTGCTGAAGAAGACCTAAAGCTTTGTTTATTTACAGATTCTATACCTGATGCAATTGAGCATTTAAAAGTCAATGCCATTTCTAAATTTGGGTTGAAGCCAGAGAAGCCTAAAAAGTCTTTCTGGTGGCTATTCGAAAGAGGATATTGAGGTTATCATAAAGTCACCAGCATATCCAGCCTATCTATCTTATCCAGCCTATCCAACTATTATTTTTATGAAACCACTGAATTTCATTTCCAAAACTGTATTTTTATTAGATTAAACAAGCTTATGGGAATGAACGATATTGTCGGTTGGATTGCAACAGCAGTAACCATGCTTTCTTTTCTGTCTCACAAGATGTTGTTTTTACGTGTTGTAAATTTTATAGCTTGTATAATTTGGATCGTTTATGGTGTGTTGTTGGGCATGAATCCTGTTATTGTAACCAATGCCGTCATTGCTTGCATTCATATCTATTGGTTCTATAAAAATTTCGACAAGATTAAAACAAAAACCCTTCATTAATGTTGATATAATAAACCCAGATTTTTTTAAATTTATTTTATGAGTATCTTAAATCAAATAGCAGAATACCTATATCTTAAGAAGAAAGATCCTAATGCTAAAAATACACAATGGATGAAATACATGCACGGAATCAACCGTTTGTCTATATTGCTCTTCTTAGTTGCGATGATCATTATTGTGGTAAGACTATTTATAAAAAAGTAGTTTAGCTCAACAGCTGAATAACTGCACTAGCTGCGTTTTCTGAGGCATTTCCGCCGTTGCTTAATAAAGTTTGTAAGGCAGCATAATCATTCCGAATCTGTTCTTTCTTGTTTGAATCATTTAGAATGAGATCCAATTCATTCTTGATATTCGTCAAGTTCAAATCATTTTGAATCAGTTCCTTTACCACTTCTTTATTCATGATGAGATTTACCAAACCAATAAACTTTATTGTAATTAATCTTTTGGCAATTTGGTAAGAGATGTTGTTTCCTTTATAACAAATTATTTCGGGCACACCAAATAATGCCGTTTCAAGTGTAGCCGTGCCACTGGTAACCAACGCCGCGCTTGCATGAAGTAAGAGTTCATATGTTCTGTTCGAAACGGTAGAAACATTATCATAACCTATCATCATGTCATCATAAAAACTATTCTCTAATCCCGGTGCTTTGGCCACGATAAATTGATAGTCGGAAAAATGTTTCGCAACAGAAAGCATGATCGGCAACTTCTTTGTGATTTCTTGTTTGCGGCTTCCAGGCAATAATGCAATGATTTTTTTATCACCGAAAGCATTGGGCTGATTCTTATTTTTCTCTTTGAAATTATTCACAACTTCAGCAAGTGGATGACCGACATATTCCACTTCATAATTCCATTTTTTATAAAATGCTTTCTCAAATGGAAGTATGACCAGCATCTTGTCGACATTTTTTTTAATGTCATGAACCCTATTTTCTTTCCATGCCCAAACTTGTGGTGAAATATAATAAACAATTTTGAAGCCTTGTGTTTTTGCCCATTTAGCGATGCGTAAATTGAATCCTGGATAATCTATTAAAATGATGACATCGGGTTTGAAATCAATGATATCTTTTTTACAGAAGGAAATGTTTTTTAAAATAGTTGGGAGGTTTTTAATCACCTCGGTAAATCCCATAAAAGCCAATTCGCGATAATGCTTAATTAACGTAGCTCCTGAAGTTTGCATCAAATCGCCGCCCCAGCATTGAATCGTTGCGGTCTTGTCTTTTTTATGCAATTCCTTTATCAGGTTGCTGCCATGTAAGTCGCCACTGGCTTCGCCTGCAATGATGTAATACCTCATAAATTAGTGCTCATTTCTTTTTTATTTACGCTCATTTTGCATCAGGTCATCAAATGAAAAATCAAGAATATCAAATTGCCCTTCACTATAATAATAATGCCACCATTCCGTAGGAAAAATAGCAAAGCCATTTTCAACCATTAAATTTCTTAATAACTTTCTATTGTTTAAAACGTTTTCAGATAATTTGATATAGTCTTGATGTGCGCTATCGGTAAAGTTGTCAAATCCTGTTCCCATATCCAGTTCTTTGCCGTCTTTAAGAGATACGATGGTTAGGTCCACTGCAATGCCCCTGTTGTGCCCACTTCCTTTTGCAGGGTCTGCTACATATCGATCATCATGAATAAGGTCCCACATTTTTAAAGTAACACTATAAGGTCGATAGGCATCCCATATTTTTAGAGAAAGGTTTTCTTTTCTTAATGCATCCTGCACTTTTTTTAAGGCAAGTGCTGCAGGTAGTCTTAAAAATGTAGTTGTTGTTGGTGGATACAAAATAATATGCATGAAATTTTCCGGAGTCGTGTATGTAAGTTCCAATCTGATATCTGGAATTATTCTTTTTATATCAACCATTTTATTGAACTCAGAAGCCTTTATCGAAGCCTTCATTTCTGAAGATTGGTTGAGCACTTTTAAATGGTATATATTGGGTAGACTATCATTATTAGCAGCTGTGGACATCTTTGCCAAAAAAATAAAGAGGCAAAAATTGATTAAATAATGTCTATTCATTAACTTGTATGTGTTGATTGAAACCGAACAAGAATATTTTCTTCTCCTATGTATCACAAATGTAAACGCATTTCACTTAAAATCTTATTGATAGTCGTTTTATTTTCATCATGTAATAATGGTCATGATAAAGTACATAATAAAGAAATTGTTTCCGATAAATACAGTTTACATGATTATGTTTTATTGCAAATTCAATCGAAGCTGGCTATAGCTACTGATGCAAATGGTAAAATTGATGATAGCCTTACTTTGAAATTCTTTAATCCAGTAGAAGAATTTTATTACACACATGATTATGCTTCGGCTTGGTTTGATACAGGAAAATTTAGACCACAAATCAATCAGCTTTTTTCTTACTTAGATACTGCCATAAGAGACGGATTGTATAAAGAAGATTACCATTATTCATCGTTAATAAAAATTACAACGGCACTTCAACATGATAGTGCCGCGATGAAAGATGCCGTATTGTGGGCAAGAGCAGATTTAATGCTTACAGATGCTTTTATGAATATCATTTCAGATATACGACAGGGCAGATTGGTTAATGATAGTCTGGCGTACAAAAATGACACCACGAAATTCAATAGTTTTTTCTGCACAAGCCTAAATCGCTTTTTAAAAGAAAAAAATCAGGATACAATTTTTAGAAATTTTCATCCACAAAACAAAGATTACATAGCACTTCGAGAAACAGTTCGTCCTTTTTTGAAAACTATGGATACATTTCATTACACCATATTAAAGTATCCGTATGAATTTGAAAACGAAAATGATTCAATTGATTATTTTAATAAACTACAAGATGAAAAAACGGCACTATTTAAAGAAAAAGGAATACGTATTCATTAT
>CALCNY010000105.1 GCA_937897585.1 uncultured Chitinophagaceae bacterium
GTGCGATGAAGTTTTACCTGCTCAGGGTTGACCCTAAGAAAAAAATGATTTTCAATCCTGAAGAGTCTATAGATTTTCATGGATTTACCGGACCATTCATACAATATACTTATGCAAGAATAAAAAGCATACTTAGAAAAGAAACACTAGAAAGAAAACCATTGACGGGAGGTTTGTTGCCTTTAGAAAAACAAGTTTTGTATGTCTTGGAACAATTTCCGTCTATCATTAAGGTTGCAGCTCAAGAATTGAACCCTTCGGTAATTGCTAATTATCTTTTCTTACTGGCGAAATCTTACAATTCATTTTATACCGAACATTCTGTAGCTAACGCAGAAAATGAGGATAAGAAAAACTTGCGTTTACAATTATCCGCTATGACATCAGGTGTGCTTAAAAGTGGCATGCAATTATTGGGTATTAATGTTCCAGAAAGAATGTAAATTTTTAAATTTTAGTCCGAATACATTAATTCTATTTATCAACAATGTGTCAAATAGTAAATAATTTCTAATAGAATTTGTAAATTTGACACCGATTACAATTAGGCAAGGCACACAATGGAAAAAAAAATACACAAAATCGGGGTTCTCACAAGTGGAGGTGATAGTCCGGGTATGAACGCTGCAATAAGAGCAGTCGTAAGAACTGGTCTTTATCATGGTTTGGATGTTTATGGTATCATGCGTGGATATAGCGGAATGGTTGAAGATGACATCATCAAAATGGAAGGTAGAAGTGTTGCCAACATCATTCAAAGAGGCGGAACAATTTTAAAAACTGCCAGATGCATGGAATTCATGGAACACGAAGGCAGAGAAAGAGCTTATAAAAACTTACTAAAAAGAGGTATCGACGGATTGGTTATTATTGGTGGAGATGGCAGTTTCAGAGGCGCACAGATTTTCAGTAATGAATTTGATATTCCTTGTATTGGTCTTCCAGGAACAATCGATAAAGATATTGCAGGTACAGATTTTACTATTGGATTTGATACTGCAGTAAACACTGCTGTAGAAGCCATTGATAAAGTTAGGGATACCGCTGATGCTCACGATAGGCTTTTCATTATTGAAGTAATGGGCAGAGATGCCGGCTACATCGCTTTACATAGTGGCATTGCTACTGGAGCTGAAAATATTCTCATCCCAGAAAGAAAAACCAACATAGATGAATTGGTAGCTACATTAGCAGAAAAAGAAAAAAGAAAAAAACTAGTAAATCTAATCATCGTAGCTGAAGGTGATGAATTCGGTGGCGCTAATGATGTGTCTAAATATATTTCAGAAAAGTTGCCAACTTTAGATACACGTGTTTGTATCCTCGGACATATTCAAAGAGGTGGTTCTCCTTCATGTTTCGATAGAGTAATTGCCAGCAGAATGGGTTACCACGCTGTAGAATGTTTGCTGGAAGGGAAGCACAATGTTTTTGTGGGTATTGTGAACAACAAGATGAATTACACTCCGCTTAATGAAGCTGTAAAAAAGAAACAAAAAATCAATGAAGAATGGATTAAAATTGTAAAAATTCTGGCAACTTAATCCTTTATTATATTATTCTATCAGTAAAAAGCCCTTAAAAATATCAAATCAATATCATGAGTAAAAACATCGACAAATATCTTTATCAAACTATGGATCGTGAGGCTGGGATTGCACACTCACAAAAAAGAACAAAAATCGTTGCAACTGTAGGCCCCGCCTGTGATTCCTATGAAGGTCTGTTGTCTTTGGTAAAAGCGGGTGTAAATGTATTCAGGTTAAATTTTTCTCATGGAGCACATGAAGACAAAAAAACAATAATAGACCATATCAGAAGAATTGTAAAAACAGAACCATACAACATTGCCATTCTTGGTGATTTGCAAGGGCCCAAATTAAGAGTTGGAGAAATTGAAGGTGGCAAAATTGAATTGGTGCCTGGCAATGATATCATTTTTACAACTGAAAAAATTGTTGGCACAAAAGAAAAAGTTTATGTTTCTTACCCAAGCCTTTGTACGGATGTAAAACCGAATGAGCGAATTTTTATTGACGATGGAAAGATGGAGGTTAAAGTAAAAGAAATACTCAACGAAAAAGAAATAATTGTAACGGTAGTTCTTGGAGGCATGTTACTTCCTAAAAAAGGAGTAAACCTTCCCGACACGGCCTTATCAATGCCTTCTATGACTGAAAAAGACAGAGCCGATCTTGAATTTATCATAGAACAAGATTTAGACTGGATAGCGCTTTCATTCGTTCGCAAAGCCGTTGATATCACAGAATTAAAACAAATTATCAAATCCAGAAATAGCAAGATTAAAGTAATTGCAAAAATCGAAATGCCTGAAGCATTGAGAAACCTGAGAGACATCATCGTTGAAAGTGATGGCATCATGGTGGCCCGCGGCGATTTGGGTGTTGAAATCCCTGTAGAACAAGTTCCAGTAATTCAAAAAGAAATTATCCGTAAATGTATGCGTCGTGCAAAACCTGTCATTGTAGCAACACAAATGATGGAAAGCATGATTGACAGAACAAAGCCAAATAGAAGTGAAGTAAGTGATGTAGCCAATGCCGTTCTTGAAGGAGCTGACGCTGTAATGTTAAGTGGCGAAACAGCCATGGGTAACTACCCTACTCTTGTGGTAGAAACCATGAGTAAAATTATCTTGGGAGTGGAAAGTACCGTTTATGATTTCAATCGCGACGACATTCTTTCTCCTCAACCACACTCTCCGTCTTATTTAAGTGATGCCATTTGTTATAGTGCTTGTAAACTAGGCAATGACGCTCAGGCTGATGCTATTATTGGAATGACACAAAGTGGTTATACTGCGTTTATGCTTAGTAGTTATAGATCGGAAGAGCACACGTCTGAACTCCAGTCACCGATGTTTATCTCGTAT
>CALCNY010000106.1 GCA_937897585.1 uncultured Chitinophagaceae bacterium
GATTCTCTGAATGTGGCGATTTACAAATGCGCCGTATTCTCGCGTCTTCCAATTCCCTATTACGCAGTAAAATTGGCATATGGAATCACATAATTTGCAAAAAGAAAGGTGATGCCACAAAGCAAAATAGTTAACCCAATTAATGGCCTCATAAATCTGAGTAATGAAATTCCTGAAGATTTTATGGCTACCAATTCAAAACTCTCTCCCAAATTCCCGAAAGTCATGATGGATGAAATAAGAATGGCTATAGGCATGGCCAGCATCAACAACGAAGCACATGCATACCAAAGAAACTGACAAATAGTAATGAAATCAAGTCCTTTTCCTACCAAATCATCCAGGTACTTCCATAGTCCCTGCATCATCAGTACAAAAAATGCAATAAAAAAGGTTATTACAAAAGGTCCGAAAAAGGACTTTAAAATGAGTTTATCTAATTTCTTAATCATTGTCTAGGCAGACAAAATTAATCCTTTATGAGATGGTTTGAAAATAATTAGTATCCTGTATCCAGCATCTAGCTTATCCAGCTTTATCCAGCTTTATCTAGCCTATCCAGCTTTATCCATCCCTAACTCCCCAATCTATGAAACAAATCCTTTACCTGATATTCCCAAAGTTGGCTCTGGTCTTTGATTTCTTTTTTGTCAGCGAAGTCTTTGATAACTAAAACCGTTTGGTTGGTAACTTCTGATTTTATGATAGAGAATTCAAAATATTCATCTTTTGCCATGTGGCTCCATCTGAAACGGATGAATTTATCTTGTTCTTTTTCTAATAATACCGCTTTTTCTTCGGTGCCATTCCATGAAAAGCTGTAAACGCCGTCTCTTTCGTCAACTTTATCTGCAAACCACTCTTGCATAGCAGCCGGGCTGGTTAAGAATTCATAAAGAATGCTGGGAGAGCATCTGATAGGGTACTCTAATGTGTATAAAACTTTCTTGCTCATATCTAACTGGTTAAACCTTGTACAATGCAATAATAGATAATTAATTGACTTAACAAAACAATTCAATATTTTTTTTTGAACATTCTGTCAAATAACATTAAATGACTGTTGAAAAAACAAGGTATTCAACGTTTTAAAATATAAATACATAGCTGCATACAATAAATACTATGATTTACGTTATAAGCTATGGAAACTTCTTTCAGAAAATTAAAAACCTAAAAAAACCTACTACCCATGAGTATGCGTCAACTTAAAATCTCAAAATCCATTACCAATCGCGAAAGTGAAAGTCTTGAAAAATATTTACAGGAAATAGGTAAAGTGGAACTGATTTCCCCGGAAGAAGAAGCAAGATTAGCCGTTTTGATAAGAAAAGGCGATCAACGTGCTTTAGACAGATTAACAAAAGCCAATTTGAGATTTGTGGTTTCAGTGGCAAAACAATATCAAAATCAAGGTCTGACACTTTCTGATCTAATCAACGAAGGCAATTTAGGATTGATTAAAGCTGCTCAGAAGTTTGATGAAACCAGAGGGTTTAAATTTATTTCATACGCGGTTTGGTGGATTCGTCAGTCTATACTTCAGGCATTGGCGGAACAATCAAGAATTGTAAGATTGCCTTTGAATAAAGTGGGATTATCAAGCAAAATCAGCAAAGCTTTTTCTCAACTTGAACAAGAATATGAAAGAGAGCCAACCCCGGAAGAAATTGCGGTAATGATAGATGTAGATATCCAGGAAGTAGCAGCTACAATGAATGTTGGCGCGAAACATATCAGTGTTGATCAACCTTTGATAGACGGTGAAGATGGTTCTTTAATCGATATCATGGAGAATAAAAACGCTGTTGGAGTGGATGAAAATCTATTAGTAACGGTTTCTTTAAATACTGAGTTAAAAAGAACTTTGGACACCTTGACACCCAGACAAAAAGAAGTGATTGTTTATTTCTTCGGAATTGGCATCGATCATCCTTTAAGTTTGGAAGATATTGGCGAAAGATACAATCTCACCAGAGAAAGAGTTCGTCAGATTAAAGACAAAGCATTAACCAAATTACGTGAGACTTCTCAAAGTCATTTGTTGAGAGGTTTCTTAGGAGCATAAACATCACAATTTCTAAACCCAAAAGGCCCCGGAACGTTCCCGGGTTTTTTCATTTTATAGATTTCTCATTAAATCAGAATAAAACTTTTTTAAAATCTTTTTTTTAACCGAAATTCGCACGGAATAAATTTTTGATTAACAATGGCAATTGAAATAAAAGTACCAACAGTAGGAGAAAGCATCAACGAAGTAACACTTGTTAAATGGCTTAAGGCCGATGGCGAATGGGCTGATCGTGATGAAGTTATTGCTGAATTGGAAAGTGAAAAGGCTACTTTCGAAATCAATGCGGAACAAGCAGGTGCTGTAAAACAAATCGCAAAAGAAGGAGATACTTTGGCAATTGGAGATATCGTTTGCCATATCGATACTGAAGCTGTAAAACCTGCCGGTGCTTCTGAGAAAAAAGCTGAGCCTGTAAAAGAAGCCGCTTCTACTTCAAAAGAAACTGTTTCATCAGATGTAAAAGCAACTCCTGTTGCAGCGGCCATGATTGCTGATAAGAAAATCGACAGTAAAAAAATCACTCCATCCGGTTCTAATGGAAAAATTATAAAACAAGATGTTATTGAAGCTTTAAATCATCCAGGAAGAAAGCCAGGAATAGAACTTTTCTCAAGAAATGATCGTCCGGAAAAAATGAGTAATCTTCGTAAAACCATCAGCAGAAGATTGGTGGAAGCGAAGAATACTACGGCTATGCTTACTACTTTTAATGAAGTGGATATGGGCCCAATAATGGAGATTAGAAAAAAATACAAGGATAAATTCAAAGAGCAACATGGCGTTAATTTGGGCTTCATGAGTTTTTTCACAAAGGCTTGTTGCTATGCTTTGCAGAAGTTTCCTGCCGTTAATGCATACATCGATGGAGAAAGCATTATCTATCATGATTACTGCGATGTATCCATTGCCGTTAGTGCGCCAAAAGGCTTGGTAGTTCCTGTTATCAGAAATGCAGAAAGTTTAAGTATGGCTGAGATTGAGGCGACTGTTGTTGAATTGGCTACCAAAGCAAAAAACAATAAACTGACTGTGGAAGAAATGAGTGGAGGTACATTCACAATAACCAATGGTGGTATTTTCGGTTCCATGATGAGTACGCCAATTATCAATATCCCTCAAAGTGCGATATTAGGCATGCATAATATAGTTGATCGTCCAATGGCTGTAAATGGTCAGGTGGTAATCAAACCTATGATGTACCTAGCTTTGAGCTACGATCACAGAATTATTGATGGTAGAGAATCAGTTGGATTTTTAGTTACAGTTAAACAATTACTTGAAAATCCTGCATTGCTATTGTTTGGCAAAGATCCTGTTGACGCGCTACTGGAATTATAAACCATTAACTATATTGAGTCCCGCATTTGCGGGATTTTTTTTATGAGCAGATTTCATTCTTATATCACATCCGCGCAATCAATTGTAGAGGCTTATAAAAAAGGCTCACCTTTGTCGCATCAACTTAAACTTTTTTTCCAGACAGATAAAAAATATGGATCTAGAGATAGAAAAACGATTGCTTCAATTAGCTATCATTATTTCAGAACGTTTTACTTACTTCAATCCATCGAATCATTTGAAGAGAAAATAATTAAAGCGACCTTTCTTTGTGAGTCGGAAGAAAATGAATTATTGAAATCTTTATCACCAGAATTAAATGAGTTTATTGGATTTGATGTGAAAGACAAGATTGAATATCTAAATATTAAAGCAGCTTCTTTGTTTAATTTTAATAATCATCTGTCTACTTTCATTGATGCCGAAAAATTTGCCGTCTCTTTTTTTAGTCAGCCTGATGTATTTATTAGAATTAGGCCAGGAAAAAATAATAAGGTCATCGAATCTTTAAAAAAAGCGGCTATTCTATTCGAGACAATAGGCGAAAATACCATTGCAATTAACAATGGCACATCAGTAGAAAATTGTATTCAACTCAATAAAGATGCGGTGATTCAGGATTTTAATTCTCAGCATGTCTTAGATTTTTATGCCAAAGAAAGAGATAAAGACAAGTATGAAAATGTTTGGGATTGTTGTGCTGCCAGTGGTGGCAAATCGATATTGCTTTATGATATTTGCAATGGAAAAGTTAAACTAACGGTTAGCGACATACGTGAAAATATTCTTACCAATCTTCAGCTCAGATGTAAAGAAGCTGGCATTAATCTTCAAAAGAAATTTGTGCAGGATTTATCTGAAAAATCAGGATTGTTACTTGATGAAAAGTTCTCGGTAATATTGTGCGATGTGCCTTGTAGCGGTAGCGGTACCTGGGGCAGAACCCCCGAACAATATTATAGTTTTGAAGAAAATCAAATTGAAACGTTTGTAAAAAAACAAAAAAATATTGTCATCAATACCATTTCTCATCTTGCAAAAGATGGTTGGTTTATTTACATCACCTGTTCTGTTTTCAAAGCTGAAAATGAAGACATGGTTGATTTTATCCAAGAAAATTTCTCTTGCCAATTGCTGGAAATGAAATACCTAAAAGGTTATGAAAATAAAGCAGATACTATGTTCGTCGCTTATTTCAAAAGTTGATTATTGTTTGATAATCTTCTCGGTAATTTCTTTCTTGCTATTCATGTAAACAGCTACGAAGTACATGCCTCTTGATAATTGATTCAGATTTATTTCGTGAGATGCAATTCCAGTAAGATGATTGAATGAATCTGTGTATACTTTTTGTCCGAGTGAATTATGAATGATAAGTTCGACTTTGGTATCGGCTGTTCTTTCAAGATTGATGTAAAGCAGGCCATTAAAAGGATTCGGTGTAATAGTTAATTTATTTTCTGTAGGAGTAATAATTTTACAATTGTTAAGATAGTTGACCAAAGAACTATCAAGGTAATAACTAGTGTCGCTGTCAATAATTACTTTGTATCTATAATTTACAAATCCATAATCTGTATTGGATAAGTCATCAGCATAAAAAAATGAGCTCATGCCGTAATTGCCATGGTTCTGTAAAGTTGTTATCGTTGCATAAGCAGAGTCAGTTGGGAATTTTCTTTCTATTTCAATTTTCATCGTACTGTCGGTTTTTATGTCGATGGAAATTTCTGCTTTACATTGACGAAAAATAGCTGCGTTAGTAGAAAATTGTTTTTGCAACATCACGAAACCTTTTTTTGCATCCGGAATCCCATATCCGATTCTGTCATTTGGATTCGAATAAATATTGCTACTTTTTTGAAGTGTGTTAATGATTTGCATGTTTGATGCTTCAGGAAAAGCTTGCCATAAACAGGTGGTAATACCTGCCATATTCGGACAAGCATAAGATGTGCCGCTTCCATAAGTTGGTAAACCCGTAGAACTATTAGCCACAACTGCATTTCTTCCAACGGCAGAAACATCAGGTTTGATGCGCCCATCGCTACTAGGTCCATAACTGCTAAATGATGCAACTCTTCCTATGGTGTCAACAGCTCCAACCGTAAGGCAACTATCGGCATCAGCAGGAGTGCTGATATAATGCCATGTGCTTGAACCCTCATTACCTGCCGCAATCACCATAAGCATTCCTTTTTTTGCTGCTAAATCAACGCCTTTGGCACTAATAGTAGTATTGCCATTCATATCGTTGTAAGTATAATCGAATGAAGGGTCGCTGAATTCTGTATATCCTAAAGAAACTGAACACAGATCAACACCAAGGCTATCTGCTCTTTCTGCAGCTACAACTAAATTGTGTTCTTCAATAGGATATTCGCTGGAAACATCTTCTGACCTGAAAAGATAAAATGAAGTTTTGGGTGCGGTGCCTATAAAAATCCCGGGCATATTTGCCGCAATAGTACTTAAACAATGCATTCCGTGAGAATCATCTTCTGCAACACTTTCTTCACGATCTACAAAATCCCAAGTGCCTAAAATTTGGTTGTTGTTTCTTACACTATCAAATGTTGGTAAAACATCGTAATGATAAAAACCGGCATCAATGACGGCAAGCTGCATGTTCTCACCTCTAAATCCATGATTGTGTAGAAATTGCCCGTTATGTATTCTTACTTGAGCACCTGAAACGCCGTATTGATAGTCATTTCCAGTCACTTTGTTGGTATTGATTAAGCTCGCATCTGTAAAATTATCATCAGGTGTTGTAATGAAAAAATTATTGCTGATTCTTGATGCGACAGGTATTGTAGACTTAACAAAAGGCAAATTATTGATTGCCGATAAAGCAGCAACATCAGTTGTAAAAATTGAAACCTGATTCAACCATTTAGAAACATTGAGGATGGTTACGTTGCCTGCACTTCTAACAGATTCTATATAGTTGGCATTAACGGGAAGGTCTGTACTATCGATAGAAATATTATATCTAGTTCTTCTTTCAATAGCACGCTGAGAAAGGAATTGCTCGGGATTACTCAATGAAAATGAAGTCCCGGCTTTGTTATTAAATGAAATGAGATATCGGTTGAATTGAGCTTTACTTTGAAAGCAGCAACACAAAATGACTGCTAAAGTCATTGACAGGAAACGCTTCATTTTTATATTTTTCTTGCTGTGAAATTGAAATATTAATTGGTTTCGTAAGCCCATTTCACCCAAGTGGCACCCCATGTAAAACCGCCTCCAAAAGCAGCAAGGATAATATTGTCGCCTTTATGAAGTTGCTTTTCCCACTCCCATAAACAAAGTGGAATGGTAGCAGCTGTTGTGTTGCCATACTTATGAATATTGATCATCACTTTTTCTTTGGGTAGTCCCATTCTGTTTGCAGTAGCATCAATGATTCTTAGGTTGGCTTGGTGAGGAACCAGCCAAGCGATATCATCACCAGTAAGACCGTTTCTTTGCAAAAGTTCATAGCTGACATCTGCCATGCCTTTTACTGCAAATTTGAATACGGTCTGACCTTCCTGATAGATATAATGTTCTTTATTAGTAACGGTTTCAATTGTAGATGGTTTCCACGAACCACCGGCTTTCATATGAAGGAAATTACGTCCACTGCCATCGCTTTTAAGTATGCTGTCTTTTATGCAATTTTCGTCTTTTGCAGGTTCAAGTAATACGGCACCAGCACCATCTCCAAAAATAACACAGGTTGTTCTATCGGTATAATCAAGAATTGAACTCATTTTATCCACGCCAAGAACAATCACTTTTTTATATCTTCCGCTTTCAATCATGGTTGTTCCTAATGTAAGCGAATATAAAAATCCAGAACAAGCCGCACTTACATCAAAGCCAAAAGCATTTTTTAAACCACATTTATCTCCAACGATATTAGCTGTAGCAGGGAAAAACATATCTGGGGTAACAGTAGCACAAATAATACAGTCTATTTCTTCAGGTTGAATGCCTCGTTTTTTTAACAATTCATTCACGGCTTCCTTGCCCATATCACTACTCGCTAGGCCTTCTCCTTTCAAAATTCTTCTTTCATCAATTCCTGTTCTCGTTTTTATCCATTCATCAGTAGTATCCACCATGGTTTCTAGAATTTTGTTGGTAAGGCGAAATTCTGGAACAAAAGCACCAACAGCGGTGATAGCAGCATTAATTTTCTCCATTTATTATTTCTTTTTGGGATTTAGTTTAGGTGTAAAAATAATGCAAAAAAACTTCATTAACTTTTTAATATGCTGGCTGACAAATTATTCTTATTTTCGCTACTAACTGAATAAGCACTATGTACGCATACCTGCAGGGAAAATTTACACATAAAACTCCCGCCCAGATTTATATCGATGTCAACGGGATTGGATTTGAAGTAAATGTGAGTTTGAATACTTATTCAGCCATTCAGAAATTACATGAAGGCAAATTGTTTACTTATCTTCAAGTAAAAGAAGACGGACACACTTTGTATGGTTTTTTTGAAAAGGAAGAAAAAGATATTTTTCTTTTGTTGATTAGTGTTTCCGGGGTAGGAGCTTCTACTGCAAGGATGATGCTGTCGTCTGTTAGGCCTGATGAAATTGCGACAGCCATCATTCAAGGGAATGTAAAATTGCTGGAAAGTGTTAAAGGTATCGGCAAGAAAACCGCAGAAAGATTGGTGTTGGAGTTGAAAGATAAAGTGGGTAAACAAGCCATAGGCACTTCAGGTACTAGTTTTGCCATAGCTAACAGTATTGAGCAAGATGCGCTGATTGCACTCACTTCATTAGGTATTGCAAAAGCCCAGGCCGAACAAGCCATTCAAAAAATCATGCGGAATGAACCCGCTGTTAATAATTTAGAAGAACTTATAAAAAAATCACTTAAAGCCATTTGATAAAAACTCTACCTCAATAATTAGTCCGCTTAATGTTTTTGAAAAGAAAATTTATCCTTACGCTAATCAGATTAGTTGTATTCGTGGCTTTGTTATGTTCTTTTTGCAATGAAACTTTTGCATCAAATCTTCATTTCATTCATCCCGACACTACAGTAAATCCAGGATTGCCTTATCCTATATCAGACAGAAGAGGAGATGGTTTTTCAATGGGTAGTTACAATACTTTTAATGCATTTCAACCTACAAATCTTACAGATTCAATCGTTTTTGATTACGATACCAAAAGATATATTGTTTACGAAAAAATTGGCGACAGGTTTTACAGAACGCCTGTTAGCTATGATTTTAATGAATATTGGGCCATAAAAAACAGACAAGCAGAAATTGAATATTTTCAAAAGCGAGGTAACACGGTAAACATCTTAAACCGTGGTAAATTCCTGAAACCTAAATTATCACTTACTGATAATTTATTCAATCGATTATTTGGAACCGGGAAAATTGATATCACGCCTCAGGGCAATGTCGACATTACAACAGGTTATCAAGGCCAACGCATCGACAATCCAACACTTCCTGAAAGAGCCAGAAAAAATGGCGGCTTGGATTTTCAAATGAATACCCAATTGAATGTAAATGCCAGTATTGGAGACAAACTGAAATTTCCAATCAATTACAACACACTAGCCAATTTTGATTTAGATAACCAACTTAAATTGGATTATTCGGGCAAGGACGATGAAATTTTAAAAAGATTTGAAGCCGGTACAGTAAACTTTCCTTCAAAAGGAACTTTGATTCCTGGAGCACAACAATTGTTTGGATTGAAAACACAATTACAATTCGGCAAATTATACATCAGCGGCGTTTTGGCAAATCAAAAATCACAACGACAAAGTGTAAACTTGCAAGGCGGAACTTCAGCTACGCCTTTTGAAATCAAAGCCGATGAGTATGAAGAAAACAGACACTTTCTGATTGGTCAATATTTCAAAGATAATTACAACAAAGTATTGTCTAAACTTCCTGCTATCACTGCACCAGTGCAAATACTTCGTATGGAAGTATGGGTGACCAATAAAAATGGAACAACCACAGAAACAAGAGATATAGTTGGTCTTGCAGATTTGGGAGAAGTAAATCCTTATTTACAAGCACCAACAATTAATGTGCTGACTAGTTTGCCGGTTCCATTCAATGCCAGCAACGATTTGTTGTCTAATATTTTGGGCAGACCAGACGCCAGAAATTCTGCACTCATTTTTAATAACCTTCAAAACCTCGGACTTAGACCTGTTCAGGATTTTGAGAAAACATTTGCAAGAAAATTAGATTCTACTCAATATACTTTCAATCGTCAAGTAGGGATGCTTTCTTTAAGTCAACCGCTTCAGACTGATGAGGTATTAGGCGTTGCTTATCAATATTCATATAATGGAAGAATTTATCAGGTAGGTGAATTCTCTCAGGATGTTCCACCAGACAGTACATCAGCTTCACAAAAAGTATTGTTTTTGAAATTGTTGAAAGCCACTTCACAAAGACCTGCATTGCCTATATGGAAATTGATGATGAAGAATGTGTACACCATTGGTTATGGTACTTTGTCAAACACAGATTTCAAATTGAACGTGCTTTATCAAGAGCCAGGTTTGGGTGCGAAACGTTATGTTCCTTATGGCGATAAAAATCAAGGCTCACCAATCATTTCATTAATCAACCTCGATCGTTTGAATAGCCAGCTTGATCCTCAGCCTGATGGTGTGTTTGATTATGTAGAAAATTATACGGTGGTGTCGCAATACAGTCGAGTCATCTTTCCTGTGTTAGAGCCTTTCGGAAGAGATTTAGCCTCTCAAATTTATAATGTTATTCCATCAACGGTTACGGATACACTATACTACGCTTTGTATGATTCGATTAAAGCAGTTGCTCAACAATATCCAAATTTGAATCGTTTCTTATTGAAAGGAACAGCCAAAACGTCCGGGTCTTCTGAAATCAGTATTGGTTACAATATTCCAAAAGGATCGGTAACTGTTAGTGCAGGCGGCAGAACCTTACAGGAAGGAATAGACTATGACATTAACTACGATTTAGGGACAATCAAAATGACCAATCAGGCGATACTCAATGCAGGTTTGCCGGTACAGGTTAATTTTGAAAACAATGCCACGTTTGGTTTGCAACAACGCAATTACATGGGGTTGAGATTTGATTACCTATCAAAAAATACTGCTAAAGAACAATTATCATTTGGAGGAACCATTGTAAGATTAGGAGAGCGACCTTTCTTTACAAAAGTAAATTACAACGAAGAGCCTATTAGAAATACTATGTATGGCATTGATGTGAATTATAAAAAAGATGTGCCTAGAGTAACTAAAATTCTCGACAAGCTGCCATTCTATAGTACCACAGCTCCTTCTTCATTAAATGCTTATGCTGAAGCCGCTTATTTACAACCCGGTCATGCGCCACAAATTGGAAGAGGTAATAATGGTTTGGTTTACATTGATGATTTCGAAGGCAGTAAATCAGGAATCGATTTGAGATTTCCTCTTATAAGCTGGATCATGTCTTCAACTCCAGCTCACGCAACAGATAGATTAGGTAATGAACTTTTCCCTGAAGCACTAGCAAATAATAGTCTTGATTATGGCAAAAGCAGATCAAAAATTTCATGGTATCAAATCGAACAAACATTACAACAAATAGATGCTCCTAATAATCCAATCAGCGATCGTAATGAATTAAGTGATCCAAGGGTAAGGCAAATTTATCAAAAGGAAATTTTCCCTCAACGTACAACCGGTTTTGGAGAAAGCCAATTGGTTACTTTTGATATGGCTTACTATCCAAAAAACAAAGGTCCCTACAATTTCGAAACTGATCCTTCAAAAATCAATGCCGATGGAACTTTCGTTGATCCCAAAACGAAATTTGGTGGCTTGATGAGAAGTATCGATCAATCGGATTTTGAAACCAGCAATATTGAATTTATTGAATTCTGGATGCAGGATCCTTTCATACTTCCGCAATATTCAAATTCTACAGGCGGTAAATTGTATTTTAATCTTGGTAACATTTCAGAGGATGTGTTGAAAGATGGAAGAAGATTTTATGAAAATGGATTGAATACACCTAACGCACCTTCACCTGTTGACAATACCGTTTGGGGTAGAGTGCCACGCAATCCTATACAAGTAACCAATGCTTTCAGTAACATTCCTGAAGATCGTTTATATCAGGATATAGGTTTTGATGGTATGAATGACACCGCTGAAGTAAGTTTTCATGCAGCATATCTTACTCAATTGGCAAATAATTTCGGTACCAATTCAAAAGCTTATCAAGACGCATTGAATGATCCTTCAAGTGATGATTATAAAAATTATCGTGATGCAGGATTCTCTGGTTCTGATGGTATTTTAAAAAGATACAAAAATTATAATGGTCCTGAAGGGAACTCGCCAATTTCTAATGGAAGTCAATTTTCATCAGCAGCAACATTGTATCCTGATGCTGAAGATTTAAATAGAGATAATACATTAAACGAAACAGAAGAGTATTTCCAATATATCGTGGATCTTAAACCTAAGGATGCTACTGAAATGTTGATTGGTAACAACTTTATTGTTGATAAAAAAGAAGTGCCTGTTAACCTAGTTAATGGAGCGGTAAGAAATGAAACCTGGTATCAGTTTAGAATTCCTATTGGTGCTTACGATAGAAAGATTGGTAACATTCCAGATTTTAAATCTATCCGATTCATGAGAATGTTTATGACCGGATTTTCTCAGGATATAACGTTACGTTTTGGAACTTTAGAATTGGTTCGAGGCGAATGGAGACGCTATGTAAATTCATTAGATCCAAGTGACACTAACCCTGATGATGATGACACAGGTTTTGACGTTTTGACGGTAAATATTCAAGAAAATTCTAACCGAACTCCAATTAAATATATGTCGCCTCCAGGTGTAGTTAGAGAACAAATGTATAGCAACAATACCGTTATAAATCAAAACGAACAAGCTTTGTCTTTACGTGTTACTAAATCAGGATTACAACCAGGGGATTCTAGAGCCGTTTTTAAAAATGTAAGTGTTGACATGCGTCAATATAACAAACTTAAAATGTTTTTACATGCAGAATCATTTGAAGCCGATGAAACATCTACTGGTTTGAACGATAATGAAATGACAGGTTTTATTCGTTTTGGAAATGACTTTACTCAAAATTATTATCAAATTGAACGACCTCTTAAAAAAACGCTATATTCAGATTCTTCCACTTCAGAAAAAATTTGGCCAGAAGAAAATAATATTGAATTTGCCACTGCTTTGCTTACAAAAATAAAAATCATGGCTTTGCAAGATCATGACCCAACTCATTTTTCAGCAGATGGTGTTTATACTTTAACAGATCATGATTTAGACGAATCAATTCCGCTAACGCCTAATAGCATGCGATTTAGCGTAAAAGGAAATCCTAATTTCGGAATGGTTAGAACTTTAATGGTAG
>CALCNY010000107.1 GCA_937897585.1 uncultured Chitinophagaceae bacterium
AGGCAAATAAGATTTGGAATGCTTTTCTATTGAAAGCTCAATTTTATTGAAAACTATTATTCCAAAACGAGATTACTTTTCTGTTCAATATTGGTTCGTCTGTCGAAAATAAAATCAAAGTAATTTGCGTTTCCTGCTTTACCGATAATGTTCATATTTGTTCTTCCTGATTCTAGTCCATTTTTGTCAAATGATTTGACCTTAATATTTCCTGAAAAATCTTTTTCAAATATCAAATACAGAGTTAGTTTGTTTTTAGTGCCGCCAAGTGTGTCGCTTTCGATAATAAATTTTCCAGTTTTGATGCCGTTTTTAGTTAATCCTTCTGAAAGGGTGATCTTGCATTGCATCGTTTTGTCAACACCTTCTGAAACACCTTCAAAAAATTCTGTTGCACCTTTTCCAACAACTTCTCCGCCTTTATTTATGGTTTGTTTTGTTTTTTCTTTTACTCGGTTACAGGAAATTGCTGCTAATGTTGATACAACAAGCAGCATTTTAAATAGTTTGAAGAATGATAATTTCATTTTGTAAATGTAAATCAGTTTGAAAAATACCTCTCAAATTAATAGCAAAAGATTATTTATTTCTGTTTTCATCTGTTAGTTTATGCCAGTTATGCATTTCGTCCTCAAATTCGAAAGTTTCAATCAATTCAAATCCTAATTTTTTTACCACATTGTTGGAAGCAACATTATCACAATGTATGGCGGCAATAATTTCTTTTAATTTCATCACATTGAAGCCATATTCGATTGAAGCTTTTGCTGTTTCTGTGGCGATGCCTTTTCCCCAGTGTTTGCGAATCAAGCGATAACCCAAATCATAATAATGACTTTGATTGTTGATAGTGTCTTTAACCAATTTTAATCCACACCAACCGATAAATTCATTTGAGCGTTTGTCAATGATTGCCCATCTGCCAATGCCGTTTTCTTTATATTGTTGTTGTACGAATTTTATTATTTCAAGTAATTTTTGTTTGTCGGATACTGGGCTATTACCTAAATAACGGTGTACTTCAGGATCGGAATCAAGTTCGTAGAAACCATCTACATCTTCTTCTATTAATTCTCTGAGGAAAAATCTTTCGGTTTCTAGAATGAAGATCATTTTTGTTGGTTTTTTTATTTGTGAAAATTAAGACTAAGTCTTTGGTCTCTTTTGGGTGCTAGTCGGGAGACCGTCGTCATTAGGCCTGTTATTTTTTTATGATGAAAGTTAATGAAAAGTCTTTGAGTTTTAAATGAAATCAATCTGTTGAAAAATGTGAAAAACAACAGGGGATTTTGGTTTTTTTCACGAAGCCTGTGCATTCCACCGTTTAAATGGTGGGCTGTATTGAAATGGTGAATCAACACAACTCCCCAGAACAATTTCACCTTGTTTCCATGTGAAAATCAACAGGTGGTTTTGGTTTTTTTCACGAAGCCTATGCATTCCACCGTTTAAATGGTGGGCTGTATTGAAATGTAGAATCAACACTATTTCAAAGTGTGTTTTAAACATATTTCCATGTGAAAATCATCAATTCCGAATTATCATCACTTCGATGTCATCCTCCAAACCCCATCCCACCCTTGTCCAATGTTGTGCTTTTCCATCATTGAAATTCGATTTATGAAAGTATGAGAAGGCTTATCATCATATTTATCAACGAGCTCTTTAAAAATCGCTTCTGCTGCCAGCCAATCTTGTTTTCGATATGATTCCAATCCTTCAGCAAATCGATTTCTTCTTGCCTCATCTTCTGTGGTGATTTCACTATCATTTGCAAGCAATTCGTAAACTTTTACGGGCTCGGTTTTTCCTTTAAAAACAATTTTATCTAATTCGCGGACTTCAATTTGTGTTTCAGCCATTCTTAAAGTAATATCAGATATCATAATGACTGTACCATATTGATTATTGGCTGTTTCTAATCTAGAAGCAAGATTCACAACATCACCCATTACCGTATAACTTCTCGCGGTGTCGCTACCGATATTTCCAACCACCACTTCTCCTGTGGCGATACCAATGCGGATATTAATTTCTGGTAAATCTTTTCTCAAACCTAACAATTCCGGTAATTCTTTTCTAAATTGAATTAATGCTTCTTTTTGTCTTAACGCAGCTCTGCATGCGGCGGCTGCTTGTTCTTCTTCTTTTACGAATGGAGGACCCCAATAAGCCATAATCGCATCTCCAATAAACTTATCAATAATACCATGTTCTGCTTGAATGCATTCTGTCATGATGGTGAAATATCGGTTGGTCAATTTTACTAAACCTGTTGGTGAAAGCTGTTCACCTATTTTAGTAAACCCTGCTAGGTCGGTAAACATGATGGTCATGGTTTGACGCTGACCCGCTAATATTTCTGCACGAGCTGGAATGATAATTTTTTCTACAATTCGCGGATCTATGTAAGTGCTGATCATGTTTTGCAGCTCTTCTTTTCTGCGGAGTTCTTCAATCATTTTATTCAGACTTTCTCCAAGCTGACCAATTTCATCTTCAGGTAAATTTTCAATACTCACTGAAAGTTTTCCGCCTTGTACATCTTTTGTGGATTGTAATAATCTTAAAATTGGTTTGGCTAATTTTTTCGACAAAACCCAAGCTCCCCAAAGCCCAAGAATTAGTGCCAGCAAGGTAATGGTAAGACTACTCCACAACACACGCATTTCACTTTTTTTGGCTCTAGCTACTGCATCTTGAGCAATTTTTTGTGCCAAACTTTGAAGGTTCGATCTGTCATCTTGTAGTTTTGATTGTAGCTTCACATTAATCTCCATCAACTCTTTATTCTCATTACCAGTTTTGGCTTTTCTTGCATCCAAAATGCGTTTAGCCATATCCGTTTGTTGATCAAAAGTGGCTTCAATTTCAGTAACCAATTCTCTTGCTTCAACAAAATGATTTTGATCTGAATAATTATCAGGTAAAGTATCTAAGTCAGATCTTAATAAAATTATTTTATCAGCAACTGCATTGGTAAATTTTTTAAAATTGGTTTCAGCTTCTTTGGTTACCGTTGTGTCGGGTACAGCATACGCATACTCACGATACAATCGTTCAAATGCAATGCGACGTCGCAATCCGGCTTCATTAAGATCGGCGGCATGAGATGCAATTGGCATATCTGTATTTGAAATACTTTCAACTTCTTTGCCAAGTTTTATTACTTCTATGCTATTTACAAAAGCAACAATAATCATGAGCAATAAAATAAATACAGCCAGACCAAATATCTTTAATGCAATAGAATGTTTCATCTAAAATGAATTGTTTTATATCATCAGGAGATATCTTCAAGTCTCGATGGTTAATGAGTCGAAAAAACTTAAAGAAATAATAATTAATTATAGCGAAAATACAATTTTAAATCAGGAGATTAAAGATGCCACAGTATTATACGATAAAATTAAGCAACATCTCTTCCCATACTTGCAGACCACAAAGCAAACCAATCCTGTAATTCTAATTCAATATTCATTGATTTCATTGCGTTAGTAATTCTTAAAGGATCTGTGGTGCCAATGACAGGCAAGATTCTTGCAGGATGTTTAAGTATCCAGGATAATAATATTATGTCATCTGTCACGCCATATTTATCGGATAATGTGGTGACGGCATTTTTAAGTTTGTCGGATTGGGCATCTTGTTTTTTAAAAAATGTTCCTAACGGTGCCCAGCTCATGGGAATGATATTTTTCAATTGCATGTCATCAAGACTACCATTGGTCATCGCTTCACTATGTGTGAGTGAGAATTCAATTTGATTATAACTGATTTTTGTTTTTTGCTGAATCAATGCGGTTTGAGAAGGTGTAAAATTTGAAACACCAAAATCAAGAATTTTTCCATCTGATTTTAACGCATCAACTGCTGCTGCAATTTCATCCGCTTGCATCAAAGGACTTGGACGGTGCAGTAACAACAAATCAAGATAATCGGTATGTAAGTTTTTTAAAGATTGTTCAACAGACCAGATGATATATTCTTTTGAGTAATCGTAATGTTTGATGGAATTGTTTCTTGCAGCTACTTTCATTTGAATGCCGCATTTGGAAATCAGTTGTATGGATGCTCTGTCAATTCTGCTTTCTATCAATGCTTTTCCAAAATCAGCTTCATTAGTGTAATCGCCGTAAATATCCGCATGATCAAATGAAGTAATGTCGTTGCTCATACAACAGTGAATCATTTTCGCCATGTCGAAAGTGTTGTAGTTTTTACCCCAAACGCCCCAAGTCATAGTGCCCGCAATTATTCTTGAAAATTTTAAAATATTCATTTTTAAAAAGTTAAGCTTTATTCTTTAATTGTTTTTCTAAATAAAAAGCACCAAATGGAATTACAGAATAACCGACAGCAATAAAAAACCAACTCCATTTTTTATTCAATGAATTCATCACTTCCCAGGCAAAAATAATGTAGGCAACAAACAAAATTCCATGTGCCATACCCGTAAATTTTACGGCTTCGGGCATGTTGGCAAAATATTTCAGCGGCATCGCAATGCACAATAATATTAAAAACGAAACGCCTTCAGCAATCGCAATGAGGCGAAATAATTTTGTGGTATTCATACATTTAAATTTGAAGATTTAATGTATAGCAACAAACAGAAATTACAAAAATTTCCCTAGGCATGGCATTAATGCCATACCTAGGGAAATACGAAATTAAAGCCGAGTCTAAGGAAATAGGAAATTAATGCCCAATCCAGTGATTATTCAACAGTCAATAAATTTCTGTCGAGCTCTATTGATTTTTCTTTTCCGGGTTCGCCTTTTATGTAATAGAATTTGGCGAGTTCTGTTCCAATGGCTTCTTCAAATACACGTTTTATTCTCGACATTTTCTGACTGGCAGAATCGCTTAATGCATTTACCATATCATCTATTCTTTCTTTCATTTCATGCAAGTCGCCTGTTGTGGATATGCGAGTATAAATATCATACAACTCTTCGCGGTGATCACTCAAACTGCTATGATAAATACCTTCGGGATATTTTAGAAATAAAATGTAAATCGCTTTTTCGAGCGGTCTTAATTTGATTTCAATATTTCCAAAATCAGTTAAGAAAAACTTTTTGCCTGATGTAATCAGCAATCTTCCCGGAGGTTTTGATTGTCCGAAATTCTGTGCAAACAACATTTTCTCTCTTAAAGAATTCATGATACTTAATGCATGGTGTATTTCAGGCATGGTCATCTTGTCTTGTAACAATTCCATACATTTTCTGCAAATATCAGCGGTACGAAGTTTGAGAATGATTTCTTTTTTATGAATACACAAGTCGTTTACACAGCCAATAGGTGATTTATGAACGGAGGTTCTTACATCAATTAATCCATTAAACATATGTTTTTGCAATACTAATGCCATCACCTCATAAGCAATAGGAAAGGCAGCCGAACAATCGATATAATATTGCCAGTCGGCTGTATGGATGAATCCATTGAAAGGGTTAGACTCATCCAAACAGGCAAACCAGTTTTTATCATTTGCAATATTGGTAAGAAGAATGACAAATTCATTTTCTTTAACCCTGTTTTTTCTTCTGTATTTGTCACAATTTTTGAAAAGCGTTTTCCAAGTTACTTCTTCACGTTTATGAGGAAATTCGATTTTAGATTCAAGCATTATTCGACTAGGAAGATTACTATATGTTCTTTCAAATTTCTTTTTTGTTTCCATCGTTTTTATGAAACGCTCATCCTCATCAATATTTACAACTGACTCCAAATTACAGGTAAATGTCATCGGACCAGGAATTGCCTGCAACAAATCGACAACTTGAGTAAACAACTCCGGACTTACTTCCGAAGATTTTACCAAATGGACTTTAATCATTGTGTTTATTTTTTATTGAACAGATCATTCAAATCACCGCCTCTTCTTTTTTTATTCATATAACTATCCATGGAATCGCTTAGATTTCCCCATACTTCTGATGTCATTCCTGCTTTACTAAAAACCACGCTATTGTGTCTTTTAATGTTCATGCCTTCCGCAATGTCAATCGCATCCAATGTAGCGCCTAAGAAACTGAAAGTCCATTTACCTGTCGCTTCTAATCTTGAAATGGTTCTGCGAATTTCCTCTAATCTAAACATTCTTGAAGAATTTTCATGACCGTCTGTCAAAATAACAATAACAACTGTGGTATCAAAATTTTCGGATGCATTCAAAACATCTCTTTCACATTTTTCACAAACTTGACCAACGGCGTCTAATAATGCGGTGCCGCCTGAAGGACGATAAGTGTCTCTATTCAATAATCTTACATTGGCAGGCATTTCCTGAAAAAAATGATGATCAGAGTTGTCGTTGAAAGTGGTAAGTCCAATGTTAATAACCTGCTCGCTAAACTCCTCTTGAAGTTGTTTGATTTTGTTTACCTGTTCATTGAAACCGTTGATGGTGTTGTCGATGCAGTCGCTCATAGAGCCGCTTTTGTCTACGATGACGTGGTAGATGGTTTTTTGCTTTTTCATGTTTTAATGATTTTGTAGTGAATAATTTTGATGCAAATTATATCCGGAATGGAGGGAATAGAGATTATTACAAGCTTGTAATGTGGAGCCCCCTAAATCCCCCAAGGGGGACTTTGATTATGTTTTGTTGGGGTTAACCACGAATGCACGAATATTTTTTTACCGCGGAGGGTTGAGAATATTGAGGTTACGCGGAGGGTATACGATGTTGTATATTGCTCCCCTCTCCCGCGGGAGAGGGGTTGGGGGTGAGGTAAGTTTAACCACGAATGCACGAATTTTTTTTACCGCGGAGGGTTTTGCCAAGAAAACGCGAAGGCACAAAGTTTCAGGAATAGGTTTCACGCAAAGCTCGCAAGGGGGCAAAGGCGCTAAGGATTTGTTTTCATTTCCCCCATTGGGGGACTGAGGGGGCACCCACTTTTACATTTTACATTGGATATTTTACATTTTACATTTTCACAGGCACAAAGTTTCCATAGTCGGTTTCACGCAAAGCTCGCAAGGGGGCTAAGGCTCGAAGACGCTGCAACTTCCCCCTATGGGGGATTGAGGACATTTTTTTATTCCTTATTTTTACTTTCTTATTATTTATTCCAGAGCGTTTAATTATCAACTATGAATAAAATTGTACTCCTCTTCATTTGCGCTTCCTTAGTTTTTTCATGTTCCAGTAAAAAAGGTTATCTCGACAGAAATGACGCGGATAATTCTTTACAGGAAGCCGTAAAAAAAATCAAGAAAAATCCAGATGATGAAAAAGCTACAGAAGCTATTCCTCAGTTATATAATTTAATCAAGAAAAAACATTTGGATCAGATCGCTGCTTACAATCAATCACAACAATTGAACAAGTGGGACAATATTGTAAATGAATATGAATATTTACAAGCTGCTTATAATGCCATTATGAATGCTCCGGCTGCTTTCAAACTGGTGAATCCTGAAAGTTACAGCTCCAATCTTGTAGAAGTAAAAGATTCTGCTGCCGCTGCTTATTATGAAAACGGCAACAGCTATTTGGATAAACCCGGAAGAGACAATGCAAAAGCAGCTTATGCGGCTTTTAAAAAAACCGGAAAATTTGTTCCTGGTTATAAAGACATCAATGAGAAATTGCAAAAGGCTTATGAAAATGCCATCATCAATGTAATTATCAATCCTGTACAAGACAATTCTTTTTTCAGCAATAACGGTTGGGGTAATTATGGTATGAATTACAGCAATGAATATTTTCAACAAAAATTATTACAGGACCTTGGAAATTATAATAGTTCACCTGCAAGATATTATAACATGTGGGACGCCAGAAGATTAAATGTTACTCCAGATTGGAATGTGGATTTCCGTGTTAAAAGTATTCTTGTACCTAATCCACAAACTACTTATTCTACTAGAATCGCCAACAAACAAATACAAATCGGAACCGATACTGCCGGCAGGCCTGTATACAACAATGTGAGCGCTACCATCAACATGACTAAAATAAGTTTTGTTTCTAGGGCGAATTTAGAAGTCAATATAACAGATATGACTAGCCGAAGAAACATGTCTTACAGAAATTATAATGAAGAATACAAATGGGAACAAGGGTCTGCTACCTTCAACGGAGACAGAAGAGCTTTATCACAAAGCGACTGGGACTTGATTAACAACACAGGCTATAGCAACATCGCACCCAAAAAAGAGGAAATACTTGTAGAACTTTATAAAAAAATATACCCTCAAGTATTGACGCAGATAAGAATGGCGGTGAATTGGTAGAGTGCCCTTCAATCCCCCAAAGGGGGAAGTTTATTGCGTTTTGTTGGTATAGCCACGAATGCACGAATTTTTATAGGCGCGGAGATGTTTTGCCACAAAGACGCAATGACACAAAGAACCACGAATGATTTTTTTATGTTCTTTATTCCCCCTTCGGGGAAATTTGGTTAGCCACAAATGCACGAATGAGTTTCACGCAAAGCTCGCAAGGGAGCTAAGGCGCGATTTTTTTCACCGCAGAGAAGAGAGATTATAGAGTTAACGCAGAGCTATTTAATAATAAACTGCAATTTCTCGGAGCTAATTGCCACATCCTTATTCCTCATTTCTACTTCCTTATTATTTATTTGAAAAGCTGATATACAATCAAACTACACAAATACGCCAACCCTGTCATATACGCAAGCTGTATCATCGGCCATTTCCAGCTTTTGGTTTCTCTTTTTACAATGGCAATTGTACTCATACATTGCATGGCGAGTACATAAAATATCAACAGTGATAAACCTGTTGCCAGTGTATATACTTTAGTTCCGTCTTCTCTTTTGGCAGCAGCCATTTTATCTCTTAACGTAATGCTATTTTCATCTGCTTCATCTCCTACACTGTACAATGTTGCCATGGTGCCCACAAAGACTTCTCTTGCAGCAAATGATGTTATTAAGGCAATGCCAATCTTCCAATCATAACCCAATGGTTTAATAACGGGCTCAATTGTTTTTCCTAATATACCTGCATAAGATTGCTGTAAGTGAGCGGTCTTTTTTTCTCTTAATAATTGAATTGAATCTTGAGGATGTTGTAACAACGCATTCGCATAATTTATTTCTACTGTTTCCATTTTTTTTGATGGACCGAAGCTGCTTAATGCCCATAAACATAAACTAATAATCATGATGACTTTCCCCGCTTCAAAAATGAAAATTTTTGCTTTTTCAAACATAGTAAAAAACATGTTCTTCCAGCGTGGACTTCTATAAACAGGAAGTTCCAATATGAAATAACTTTTCTCTGTAGACTTGATAAACCATTTCATTACCCAGGCAACCAGCATCGCCATGAAAGTACCAAACACATACAGCAACATCATCACCAAACCTTGTAAACTTATAAATCCTAAATATAGTTTTTGAGGGATGACCAACGCGATAAGTATCGTGTACACGGGCAAACGTGCACTGCAACTCATCAATGGCGTAATCATGATGGTGAGTAAACGTTCTTTTTTATTTTCAATATTTCTCGCGCTCATGATAGCAGGAACTGCACAGGCAAATCCACTAATCATAGGCATCACACTCTTACCATTCAAGCCTGCTTTGCGCATAAGCTTATCTGTGAGAAAACTAATTCGCGCCATATAGCCACTGTCTTCCAACAAAGTAATCAAGCCAAACAGAATCATAATCTGCGGCACAAAAACCATAATACCACTCAATCCGGCCATAACACCATTGATGAACAAATCACTGAACCAGCCCACGGGTAAATGAACTGAAAGCCATCCGCTCATGTTGCCAAAAATCCATTCAATGAAATTCATCGGATATTTTGCAATCCAAAAAACAGCTTGAAACAGAAAAAATAATACAACCAATAAAATCAAGTAACCCCATTTTTGATGGAGTAAAACATTATCGATTTTTTCTGTCAGCAATGATTTTTTTAGAGGGTCACTTTCAACAACAGTTAGCTGCATGATATGCTTGATCCTTGCATAACGCTGCATGATTTCTTCGGCTTGTGTTTTGGTGGAGTTGAATTTATTTTCCTTTTCTATCTGCTCAACATCCAGCGAAGTTTGTTTGCTTAGATTAAACTGCTCATGATTGATTAAATAATGAATCGCCTGGTAATTGCTGAGCTGAGGAAATATTTTCTGTACCTGTTCAATCGCCACGGGAGCAAGCATGTGACTATAAATAAATTCACGTGGCGCTTGTAAATTATTTTGAAACGTGGATTCAATCGTCTTTTTTAGTTGGTCCATTCCTTTTCTTTTTCTTGGATTTACGGCAACTACAGGAACACCTAATTCTCTTTCCAATCCGGGAATGTCAATTTTAATTCCTTTCTGTGCGGCCAAATCCATCATAGTTAACACTACCACAACAGGCAGTTTCAAATCGATTATCTGTGTACAGAAAAGTAAATTCCTTCTGAGATTACTCGCATCGGCCACCAACACAATCATTTCGGGCTGAATGGTTTCATCCTGATTCAACAACACTTTATACGCCACCCATTCGTCGGCGCGTTTGGGATATAAACTATAGGTTCCTGGAAGATCAATGAAATTAGCTGTAAGAGAAGAAGCAATATTGGCAACACCCGTTTTTTTATCAACTGTAACGCCAGGGAAATTACCCACTTTCTGATTCAATCCGGTAAGCTCGTTAAAAATGGAGCTTTTACCGCAATTGGGATTTCCTACCAGCGCTATATTGATTGTTTGAGCCAATGACTTTCTTATTAACCTTGCAAAAGTAACACGATTGACTGCCAAATAATTTACGAATTAAAGAAAGATAGCTTTGGTTAACTTTGTCAGGAAAATTAATTTTTTATGCGTCCATTACTCCTGTTACTTTTCATCAGCTCTTTCGGCTATGCCCAAACAGATAACAAAATCCTGAAAGACATCAAAAAATCGGTATCGTATTTAGCCGACGACAAACTTGAAGGCAGAAGAACAGGCATGCCTGGCGAAAAACTGGCTTATAAATTCATAATTCAAAAATTAAAAAAGAATGGAATCGAAACGGCAAGCGGATTGTCGGGCTATATCCAGGATTTTGAAGTGAATGATGGCTTGGTAATCGGACAAACAACTTCTTTAACTCTTAGCAACAAAACATTTTCAATAAATGGCGATTTTATTCCCATGCCTTATTCTCCAAATGGAAAAACAGACGCCTGGGGTAAATATATTTTATTCTATGATATTCACAGTCTCATTGCTGACAATAAAGACAATCCTCATTTTGATTTCGAAGAAGAGTTGTATCAAAAGTTAAAATCTGCAACAGAAATACAACCTCAAAGTTTGTTGATAATTTTCAATAGTTCGGACACTGCTATCAGTTATGTATTTGATGCTAAAAATAAAAAGAAGACACTCTTGAAACAAGTTATTTATTGCAACAACAAAACGGTTGAAATATTAAGAACCAATTCATCAGAACAATCACCTGTAAAATTAACGATTGATATAAATACAAGCATCCGCACAGGACACAATGTGATTGGGATGATCAACAACAACGCACCACTAACGGTAATCCTTGGGGCACATTACGACCATCTAGGTTATGGCGAAGATCACAACTCTTTATACGTAGGAAAAGAAAAAATGATACATAACGGTGCTGATGATAATGCTAGCGGAACTGCAGCATTGATAGCACTTTCCTCAATTCTTAAAAAATCTGGAAGTAAAAAATATAATTACGTTTTTGTTGCTTTCTCTGGTGAGGAATTAGGCTTGTATGGTTCTAAATATTTTGTTGAACATTCTCCTATTGATTTTAAAAATGTAAATTATATGGTGAACATGGACATGGTAGGAAGATTAAATGATTCAACTCATGGTCTAACAATTGGGGGCTATGGCACTTCACCAACATGGGGTCAAATAATCAACACCAACGATGAATATTTCAAAATAAAATTTGACAGCGCAGGCAGTGGTCCAAGCGACCACACTTCTTTTTATAGAAAAGATTTACCTGTGTTATTTTTCTTCACAGGCACACATAGCGACTATCACAAACCTTCTGATGATGCGGACAAAATCAATTATGAAGGTGAATTAAAAATCATCAGATACATTCAGTCTTTGATAGAAAAAACAGCTTCTCTTGACAAAATTTCTTTTACCAAAACCAGAGAGGCCGCAGCAATGGGTAAAAGTTCTTTTAAAGTAACTATGGGCATCATGCCTGATTATACTTTCAGCGATAATGGTGTAAAAGTTGATGGCGTTAGTGAAAACAGACCGGCTCAAAAAGCAGGCGTTAAAACAGGCGACGTGATTTATCAATTAGGAGATTTTATGGTTAGTGATGTAGAAACCTACATGCAGGCTTTGAATAAATTTAAAAAAGGCGATACTACTACCGTAAAAATAAAAAGAGGTACTGAGGACATTAAAGTGGAAGTTACTTTCTAAATTCGGGTTATGAAGCTCAAAATCGACAATGATTTACTTGCGGAAGAATTTTTTGAAAACACTCACTTGTTGGGTATTGTAGCTCCTGTAAAAAACTATCAGTTTATTTGGCATATCAATCAAAGTCTTGGTTACACCTTTCGTTTAAATAGTGATTTTGAAATTGAATTGAGAAAGAAAACACGAAGTTATTTTTTCTCGATTTATGAATATCAGATTCCACAAACGACCATCGTTCATTATTTATACCACAACCAACACATGGGAGAATATCTTCTTCCCGAATTTAAACATCTTGATTTTTTATGGATGATTAAAGGTGATGATATCAGTGGTATTGAAGTAAGCGACATTCAACAAATGATCAAACAATTGCCCGTGGTACAATTCGTAAATGAAATGACTCACGAAAAAATCAAACACAAACAGCATTTGATTTTTTAAATCAATCCTTTAAATAAATTTTCAAAATCATGTGGCAGGAAAAAAATAATACCCTCTATAAAAAATTCTCTTTCTCAAATTTTATTGATGCCTTTGCCTTCATGACAAAGGTGGCCATAGTCGCCGAAAAAATGAACCACCATCCCAATTGGAGTAATGTTTATAACACAGTTGAAATTTCACTAAGTACCCATGACGCAGGAGATATCGTTACCGAAAAAGACTATGAATTGGCGAAAGCTATTGATGGTTTGATTGCTGAATAAAATTCAGTGGGGGTGAAGAAATATTAGTTTTAAAATTTGGCTATGTCAAGGCTGTGGACGTAATATTGCGATATTGCAATATTGCAATATCACTTTTACATTAAAACACAATTCCAATTCAACAACTACTTTCTACAAAACAATTTTTTAAGATAAATATTCTCAGGATAGTACCCCTCAAAAACATATTCTGTCACCGGACAAAGCCATAGTGTATGTTGAAAGGGTTTTTTCTTATACTTCGACACGTTGTAATAAGCACCATAATCAACCGGCGCATGACCAATTTTATCCAGTAAATCCTGGTTAAGTCCAATTTTAAGTTTGTTTAGTTTTATACTGTGTTCGGGGAAAGGATTTGTGCTGAGTACCACGGTAACATAAGTTCCATTTTCTGAGAGTAAGTCGAGAAATGTGTCGGAGCCGTCTACCATTAGTAGATTGGATTTTGTTCCTAATCCAAGTTCGAGGAACTGTGGTAAATCCGCGTACCAAAGACCATTTTCTTTGTAAAAGGAAAGTCTTTTTGTAATGGTTTCATTTTTTGTTGTTTGCATATTGATTTGTTTTGAATGCAAACTACAACAGGAAATAGCGGAAGATAAAAACTTACAAGGTTGTAAGTGGCTTGAGCTCCAACCTCATCATTATATCCGTTTGTTCATCATCACCCAAAACAAAAATATGTTTGTCGAATTCTACAAAACCATTTTTCTTGTAAAAGTTTATGGCGCGAGGATTTTCTTCCCATACGCCTAACCAAATATAATTTGCATTTTTTTGTGTTGCCAATTCAATGGCTTTTTCAAATAACAATTGGCCAATATTTTTTCCGTGGAAATCTTTGAGTACATAAATTCTTTCAATTTCCATAGCGGATTCATCTTTCAACTCTGTTTGAGATTGTCCATGATTGATTTTTAAATATCCGATGACTTCATTTTCTTGAAAGGCGAAATAAAATTCTGAATCGGGATTGTTTAATTCTGTAGTGAGTTTTTCATCAGAGAACCCCTCTTCTAAATATTTTTTCATGTTGGCTTCCGTATTTCCTCCTGCAAAGGTTTCTGAGAATGTTTGTCTGCCGATGTTTTGTAAAACTGATAAATCGGTTATTGTTCCTTTTCTGATGTCAATATTTGTCATGGCTCAAATATAAAATAAAAACACACCTCAAATAGATTGCGGTTTGAGAAATTATTTTTGATGTCAACTTTTATAATCAATCAATATATATGGATACGCCCGAAGATAAAAACCTCGACAAGATTGAAAATGAACCTATACGTTACGATAGGTTTGTTGAAGTTTTCAATGAAACAACAATGACTTGTCTGCCTATATGCAATACCTGTGTACATCATGTCGAAGGACTTACTTGCAAGGCTTTTGATGTGATACCAGACAGTATTCTATTTGGCGACAACAATCACAGCAAGCCATTGAAAAATCAAAAAAATAAACTGGTCTACGAGAATAAAAACAAATCAACGTAGACGTAAAATCAACTTCAATTGGAATTAATAAAAGCTCAACAACTCGCTTTAAAATTGATGAACAAACACGGCCTCATTGAAAAAGGCTGGAAATTCAAATACGACAAAGCGAAAAAACGATTTGGAATGTGCATGCATTTAAAGAAAACTATTTCATTGTCTTCTTTACTAACAGCAATTAGAGAACCTGCAAATGTAAAAAACACGATTCTTCACGAAATTGCTCATGCCTTGGTTGGTTGCGGCCATGGTCATGATCGCGTTTGGAGGGCAAAGGCTTTGGAAATCGGCTGTAATGGAAACAGATGTTCGAGTGATGTGAAATTAAAAGGCAATTGGGAAGGCGTTTGTCCGAATGGACACGTTTCTTACAAACACAGAAAGCCAAGATTAAGAATGTCCTGCAGTATTTGCAGACCAAAAATATTTGATGCCAATTATTTAATCACATATGAATTGAAACCAATCAATTCAATTAAGAATTAAATAAATTTTTTCTCCAACAAATATTCCGCAATTTGAATGGCATTCGTAGCCGCTCCTTTACGTAAATTATCGCTAACCACCCAACAGTTCATGGTGTTGGCTTGCGTTTCATCTCTTCTGATTCTACCTACAAAAGTGTCGTCTTTATCATGAGCAGTTAACGGCATTGGATAAATGAAATTCGCGACATCATCTTTTAATACTAATCCAGGAGATTTGGAAATGATGTCTTTTACTTCGGCAACATGAAAATCATTTTCAAATTCAATATTTACTGATTCACTGTGACCACCGATAGTAGGAATACGAACACAAGTTGCGGTTAATAAAATTGAATCATCACCCATGATTTTTTTAGTTTCATTGGTCATCTTCATTTCTTCCTTCGTGTAACCGTTGTCGAGAAACACATCAATATGCGGAATAGCATTTAAGTCGATTGGATATTTATACGCCATCTCTCCTTCAATTCCTTTTCTTTCGTTCATCAATTGTGTAACTGCTTTTACGCCGGTTCCCGTTACGCTTTGATAAGTACTAACTACCACACGTTTGATTTTATATTTATCATGAAGTGGCTTTAATAATACTACTAGTTGAATTGTAGAACAATTTGGATTTGCAATGATTTTATCATTTGCCGTTAACACATTGGCATTTACTTCCGGCACCACTAGCTTCTTATCTGCATCCATTCTCCATGCACTGGAATTGTCGATTACCGTAATTCCTGCTGCTGCAAATTTTGGAGCCCATTCCAAAGATGTACTTCCTCCTGCTGAAAAAATAGCCACATTTGGTTTGGCATCAATTGCACCTTGCATACTTACTACAGTATATTCATTTCCTTTGAAAGAAATTTTTTTGCCAACAGATCTTTCAGAAGCAACGGGAATCAACTCCGTAACCGGGAAATTTCTTTCGGCTAATACTTCAAGCATTTTGGTTCCAACAAGGCCAGTTGCGCCAACTACAGCTACTTTCATGACATAAATTTTAGTGTTGCAAAAATAAGTCAACATAAACGCAATTGCAATTCAGAACAAGCACATTCCTAAAATTTAGAAATTATTCAATAGAGACGCTTGTAAACATTTAAGTTCTGTTGTTTTTTGCCTTAAAGAAACTTCATCACTCTCAAGCCTATTTTTGAAAAAAGTCCCCTTTATGAAAAAAATGATTTTAGTACTTATGGCCTGTTTTTGTTCCGCATTTTCATTTGCCAAGATTCAAATAGATTCAATTCCGCCAATAATTCTTTCTGTAACGATTACTGGACCAAACAACCTTGATATCAAATTTTCAGAACCTGTTGAACAAGCTTCCGCTGAACAAGCTTTGAATTATACTTTAGTAGAAAATGCCGTTCATCCCACTTATGGAATTAGAGACAATGCTAACTTATCTATTGTACATCTTGTTTTCACCACACGATTTACAGAACGTATAAATTATGAAATCAGTTTAACGGGCATTCAAGATCTGTCTGCAAATATCATTCATGACAGTACATTCAAATTTGTACTTTACCAACCTATGCCTTATGATATAGTCATAGATGAAATCATGGCCGATCCAACTCCTTCAAATGGTTTACCAGAAGTAGAATGGCTTGAAATCAGAAATGTCAGTCCTTTTGACATCAATCTTTCAGGTTGGAAATTGGCTAAGTCTACAGGAAAATCAGGGCCTTTAAACAATCGTATACTCAAACCTGATAGTGTGTTATTAATTTGCAGTAGCGGTTCCGTTGTAGGTTTATCTGTTTATGGTACTGTTGTTTCAGTAACTTCTTTTCCTTCATTATCGAATACAGGCGACTTGATTTCATTGCTGGCTCCCGATGGCCGAACTATTCATGCTGTAAATTATACTGACGATTGGTATCAGAACGAATTGAAAAAACAAGGTGGCTGGAGTTTGGAGATGATAGATATAAATAACCCATGCTCTGGTTTAGATAACTGGTCGGCATCTATAAATATTAATGGCGCGACTCCAGGTTTTGTTAATAGTATAGATGCCTTGAACATTGATGATTACTCACCGAAATTGATTCGTGCTATTGCAACAGACAGCTTACATGTTGTATTATATTTCAATGAACCAATGGATAGCTTAAGTGCGATGAATGTTACCAATTATCAAATTGACAATGGAATTGGATCACCGATTTCTGTGTTGCCATTGGCTCCTTTATTTGATAAAATAATTATTGAAACCCATTTGCCACTTCAAGAAAATATTGTTTATAACATAACAGTAAATGGAGTAACAGACTGTATTTCCAATTCAATAGGTAGTTATAATACAACCAGACTTGGTATTGCTTCACTACCAGATAGTTTTGATATTGTTGTGAATGAAATTTTGTTCAATCCCAAATCTGATGGTGTTGATTATGTAGAGTTATACAATCGTTCTGAAAAAAAGATTGATCTCAAAAGTTTACACTTAGCCAATTTGAATAGTTTGGGTGTAATTGACAATATCGTTTCATTGCCCGACGATGGTTATCTTTTCTTTCCAAAACAATTGCTGGTATTTACAACAAGTTCGTCTATGGTTAAACGTAACTATGTGTCAAATCATCCCGATAATATCATAACTGTTAATGAGTTGCCGTCTTTTAATGATGATGAAGGAAATGTGATTCTACTGAATGAGCAAGGAAATATTATTGACAAGCTTTCTTATAAAGATGACTGGCATTTTAAATTGTTGAATGATGTGGAAGGCATTGCTCTTGAGAGAATCAATTACGATTCAAAAACACAAGATGATAACAACTGGCATAGTGCCTCTGAGACAGTAGGTTTCGGTACACCTGCTGATAAAAATTCTCAGAGTATGAATAATGATATTGTCGCTGGAACAATTTCAGTTTCTCCCAAAATTATTTCTCCCAATAACGATGGGTTTGATGATGTTGCAGCTATTTATTATTCATTTCCCGAGTCGGGTTATGTTGCCAATATTATCATCTTTGATGTTTCAGGAAATCCAGTGAAACACTTGAAAACAAACGCCCTTTGCGGTAATCAAGGAATTTATTATTGGGATGGTTTGAATGATAAAAATCAACGCATCAATACAGGTCAATATATTGTGTATACAGAAGTGTTTAATGTAAAAGGAACAGTGAAGAGATTTAAAAATTGTATAACAGTGGTGGATGCAAAAATGTAAAAGTGGGTGCCCCCTCAGTCCCCCAAAGGGGGAAATGAAAACAAACCCTTCGCGCCTTAGCCCCCTTGCGAGCTTTGCGTGAAACCTATTCGTGCTACTTTGTGCCTTAACTTCTTAGTGGCTAGGAAAATAAATAATAAGAAAGTAAAAATAAGGAATAAGGAAGTGGCAATAAGCCAATTGTAATGAGATATCATTCCCCCTCTTGGGGGATTAAAGGGGGCTTTCCTTCTTCTCAAGAATATACCTCACCAGCAAATAACCTCCATATCCACAAAACAAACTGAAAAAAGTAATTCCCGGATTTTGGGTTACAGCCGCAATCATTTCATTGGTTGTTTTGATTTGTTGATAACCCAACCATTGCAACGCAACAACCAGCCCAATACCTTCAAGAATAAACCATGATAAAATGGTAAACAATTGCCACTTCAAAGCCCTCAAACCCTTTTCACGAGCAATCTTTCCGATTTTACGGCAAAGGAAAAAAAGTATAATAAGATCCATTAAAATAAATTAAACAAGGTCGATATCGAAGTTTACCAATTCAACAAATTCATCTATACGTGATTGGATGTCTGCTTTATTAACTTCTTTCAATCTTTCTGGACCGAATTTTTCAACACAATAACTAGCCATCGCACTTCCTACGATGATAGCTGTTTTCATGTTTTCAAAACTGATATCTTTAGTTTTTGCAAGATGTCCGATAAAACCACCAGCAAATGTATCTCCAGCTCCGGTTGGATCAAATACTTCTTCCAAAGGCAATGCCGGTGCATAGAAAACATGATTCTCATGGAACAATAACGCACCATGCTCTCCTTTCTTGATAATAAGAAATTTTGGACCCATTGTCATGATTTTCTTAGCGGCTTTCACCAATGAAACTTCATTGCTCAACTGACGAGCCTCGCCATCATTTACCAAAAGCACGTCAACTTTAGTCAACACTTCTTTCAAATCATCCAAAGCAATATCCATCCAGAAGTTCATCGTATCCATCACAATCAACTTTGGTCTTACTTTCAATTGATTGATTACACTCATTTGTAATTTAGGCATCAAATTGCCCAACATTAAAAACTCAGCGCCCTGATAACTTTCAGGAACTATAGGATTGAAATCTGCCAATACATTTAAATCAGTAACTAAAGTGTCACGAGTATTCATGTCTGTGTGGTATTTGCCACTCCAGAAAAAAGATTTTTTATCTGTAATCATTTCCACACCGTCTACTTTCACACCACGGCTTTTTAGCTCTTCTAATTCTTCGGTTGGAAAATCATAACCAATTATAGAAATTTGTTTTACATCGTTTACAAAATTGCTGGCTGCATAAGCAACATAAGTGGCAGAACCACCTACAATTTTATCTACTTTACCAAATGGAGTTTCAATGGCATCAAAAGCCATAGTGCCGACAGTGATTAATGACATATAAATTGATTTTGGAAATAAAAAAACCGAGCAAAAGTAGTGTTTTAAATTCTGTTTTTTTCTTTCGATTGAATATTTGTTTTAAATTGTAAACATGTTATTGCAAATTCATCCCCGTAACCCTCAGCCCAGACTCATCAAACAAGTTTCCGACTCATTAAAAAAAGGCGGCATCATCATATATCCAACAGATACTATTTATGGACTTGGATGCGATATCAATCAACCAAAAGCCATTGAAAAAATCTGTCGCATTAAAAATGTAGATCCAGCAAAAGCACAATTTTCATTTATTTGTAAAGACCTGAGTCATCTTAGCGATTATACGAAAAGCATCGAAACTCCACTTTATAGGATTCTCAAACATCATCTTCCCGGACCATTTACTTTTATTTTACCCGCAAGTAAAATGGTACCCAAATTATTACAAACCAAAAAATCAACCATTGGAATCAGGGTTCCGGAAAATGAAATTTGTAGGTGCATTCTCGAAGAAATTGGTAATCCGATTATCAGCACATCTCTTCCGGGAGAAATGGTAGAAGAGTATACCGATCCTGAAATCATGTTTGAACGATTTGAATCGCAGGTAGATTATGTGATTAACGGAGGAATCGGTGGCATGAAACCCTCAACTGTTGTCGATTGTACCACCGACGATTGGCAAGTAGTGAGAGAAGGCATGGGAATATTTGAAGGATAGGTTTTTAATTTTGACTTTTTACTTTTAAATTTTGATTTTAAATAATTATGAAAAAGATATTTTTATTTTTTTGCGCAACAACTTTAGCATCAGCTTCTTTTGCTCAAATGAAAACAACTGTCGAAGTTTATACAACAGCCGACAGCACCAAATACCGTTTAACCAAAACAGCAACTTTAAACTTTGTTGAAAAAGGTCAGCCATTTGAAAATGAAATAACGGTTTTTGTTGATCCATCTAAAACATTTCAATCCTACATGGGAATTGGTGGCGCCATCACAGACGCCGCAGCTGAAACTTTTTATAAACTTCCTGAAAACAAGAGAAAAGAATTATTGAATGCATATTATAGTACGACAAACGGTATCGGTTATACGATTGCAAGAACCAATATCAATAGCTGTGATTTTAGCAGCGACATGTACACTTATGTAAATGAAAACGACAAATCACTGAATTCGTTTTCTGTTGAGCACGATAAGAAATATAAAATTCCTTTTTTAAAAGAAGCCAATATTGCAGCAGCTAACAAGCTTACTATTTTTGCAAGTCCGTGGAGTCCACCATCATGGATGAAAGACAATAACGACATGCTTCATGGTGGCAAATTGAAAAAAGAATTTTATCCTACATGGGCTGACTATTTCGTAAAATTTATCAAAGCCTATGAAAAAGAAGGTGTAAATGTTTGGGGCGTTACCATTCAAAATGAGCCCATGGCCACGCAACGTTGGGAAAGTTGTTTATACACTGCTGATGAGGAAAAAGATTTTTTAAAAAACACCCTTGGTCCAACTTTTGAAAAAAATGGTTTGAGTAATAAAAAAATAATTGTTTGGGATCATAACAGAGATTTGATGTACCAACGTGCTCAAACTTATTTTTCCGATCCTGTTGTTGCCAAATATGCATGGGGTATGGGTTTTCACTGGTATGAAGACTGGAGCGGCGGCACACCGATGTACGACAATGTGAAGCGCGTTCATGAATCATTTCCAAATGAACATTTATTGTTTACAGAAGGTTGTGCAGAAAGTTTTAATGCATCAAGATATTACGCATGGGTGTTAGGAGAAAAATATGCAAGATCAATGATCAATGATTTCAACAATGGCATGGAAGGTTTTACCGATTGGAATGTATTGTTGGATGAAACCGGTGGGCCAAATCATGTTGGCAATTTTTGTTTTGCTCCTGTACATGCGGATACGCGTACCGGTGAGTTGATTTATACAAATGCTTATTATTACATTGGACATTTTTCAAAGTTCATTAAGCCTGGTGCAAAAAGAATCATCAGCAGTGCGAGCAGAAGTCAATTATTGACAACAGCTTTTAAAAATCCAGATGGAAAAGTGGTTGTAATTGTGATGAATCAGTCTGATAAATCTGCTTCTTATAATTTATGGGTAAATGGAAAAGCTGCGGTTGCGGAGGCTTTGCCACATTCTATTTCTACATTGATTTTTTAAAATTTCTAAATTGTTATTGTGTTCGGAGCTGTGCGGAGGATTTGCGATATTGCAATATTGCAATATCGCAATATTACGTCTTCCCAACTCAAATAGCCAAAAATTCGAACTAAATAAACTTCAGTCAGACTGAAGTTTATTTATAGTAAAAAATCAAATTACTATTTCAAAAACCTATATAGTAGAATTTAAAAAAGCGGGATTAATGGATTAAAATCTTCCTTAGTCTAGATTTATTTTCAGCTGTGTTGGTAGTATATTAAAACTCTTCCGATGGTATTTACACAAACCCATTCGTTCAATTGCACTGTGGTGAACAGCAGTTCCATAGCCCTTGTTTTTATCCCACCCATAATCCGGAAATTCTTTATGAATCAAATTCATGTATTCATCTCTGTAAGTCTTAGCTAAAATACTGGCGGCGGCGATGCTCGCAAATTTTCCATCGCCTTTGACAATACACTGATAATAAATTTTTTTATACGGTTTGAATCTGTTGCCATCAATCAATAAACTATTTGGCTTGGGTTTCAACTGATCAATCGATAAATGCATCGCTTTATATGAAGCTTGTAAGATATTGATTTCGTCAATTTCATCATTGTCAACAGGAGCTACACCAAAAGCAATACTTTCTTTTTCGATAATCGGTCTTAAAATATCTCTTTGTTTCTCAGATAGTTTTTTACTATCATTCAATAGTGGATGAAAAAAGTCTTTAGGCAAGATAACTGCTGCCGCGAAAACAGGACCTGCATAACAACCCCTTCCGGCTTCGTCCACTCCGGCTTCGGTTTTATTGATATCTAAAAAAGAAGGCAACATAAATTGTGCAACAAATGTCTGAAAAACAAATCGAAACTTTATTCAGTACTTGCTAACAATTATTGAGGCGTTACCTTTGCATAGTCATGAATGAAATAGAAATACAAAAGAACAACCGACAAATTGCAACCTGGTTATTAATCGGCGTTGGCATGCTCATTATACAGGTATTACTAGGTGGAATTACTCGTTTAACAGAATCAGGATTATCCATTACAGAATGGAAACCAATAACAGGAGCATTGCCACCATTAAACGAAGCAACCTGGCAACAAGAGTTTGAAAAATATCGTCACACCGACCAATTTAAATATGTACATCAATATTTTTCTTTGAAAGAATTTAAGTTCATTTTTTTCTGGGAATGGTTTCACCGCTTTTGGGCAAGAATGATGGGCGTTGTGTTTGCAATTGGTTTTATTTATTTTCTGGCTAAAAAGAAAATGAGCAAGTCCATGATTACGCCAATGGTTATATTGTTTTTTTTGGGAGGCATTCAAGGAGCAATTGGCTGGATTATGGTAGCCAGCGGATTGGTACCCAAAAAATATTTTGTGGGTCACGTTGAATTGACAACACATTTTATTGCAGCAATGATTTTAGTTTCTTATACATTGTGGTTTGCACTTAGTTTGCTTCCTTCATTTGAAACAAAGGTTTACAATAACAAATTGAAAAGTATTTTACAATTGATACTAGGCTTGTTTTTCATACAATTGGTTTATGGTGGATTTATGGCCGGATTAAAAGCCGCGTCAACAGCGCCAACATGGCCTTCTATCAATGGAAATTTTTATCCTGCAGGAACAGCTGCTTTTAATTTCATAGACAACTTAATCAACAATCCACTGATGATTCATTTCATTCACAGAGGAATAGCTTATGTTATTTTGATAGTCAGCATTTACTTTTTTGTACAATCTAAATCAACAACTGGGTCAAAAGTATTTGATAAACTAAGAATTGGTTTTTTGATTTTAATCTTATTACAGGTAATGCTTGGCGTTAGTGCATTGTTGTCTTCAACTTCACCTGCAACTTTTGTTTATGTTGGTGTTGCACATCAATTTACAGCAATGATGTTGGTGATCTGTTTAGTAAGCATGTTGTATATCGTACATAAAACACCTAAGGGAGTAAAAGCCTAATTGCTTTTTTAATTATTTTAATTTCTAGCAAGGGGCTGGTTTCAACAGGCTCGCCGTCGATATGCAAAGGCGCAAGATTTGGGTTGTGTATCGTTAGTTTTTCCGCATGAAAATAACCTACATTTTTTTTACTCACTTTGTCTTCGGCTTGAATTTTCCCCATACTGATTTGATGAAGTAAAGACAACGCTGTGATGATTTTATTTTTATTGTTAACTACCACCACATCCAACAAGCCATCACTTAATGTTGCCTTTGGTGCAATTTTAATTCTGCTTCCAAATTGATTGCTATTAGCGATACTTACAAACATGGCATTTGTTTCTATTCTGCTTCCATTCCATTCAATGATAACCGGATAACCTTTGGCTTTGAAGAAATGGTGAAGAGAAAGTTTTATGTAAGGAAACAGACCTCTGGTTTTTTGTTTTGAAAATTCATAGGCAACAGCTGCATCAAATCCAATGCCTGTGAGCATACAACCAAATTGTCCATTGATATAAAAGCCATCGATATATTCAGTTTTGCCTTTGATGATAATATCAAGTGCTATGTCGAAGTTGACACCAATACCAGAACCCAAAGCCAATCCATTGCCAGAGCCAGCCGGAATGATGCCCACATTTATGTCTGAATTCAGCAAATAAGAAGCAACTTGTTTTATCGTACCATCTCCACCACAAATAATGACATCTGTGATTTTATCATCTGTAATTTTTTGAGGAAGATATTGATAATCGCCTTCTTTGTTTGTGTGTGTTATTTCAAAAGAAAGTCGATATTGTCCACATTTTTTTTCAATCAGATCTGTGAGATTTTTTTTATTCTTTGTTCCGGAAATAGGATTGATGTAAAACAATAATCTTCTTTGCATGATGGAGACATTAAATTCGGAGCAAATTACTATTTATAAAATTGTTTAGAGCCCCCTTAATCCCCCAAAGGGGAAATAAGATTGTGGAGAAGTTCAAAAAGTTCAAGAAGTTTAATAGGTTCAATATGTTTCGAAGGAAATTACATTTTCAACTGATTGAACAAATTGAACATTTTAAACCAATCTGTTTTATCCAGTATCTAGTATCCATCTTATCCAGTCTATCCAGCACATCTAGCCTATCCATCTTATCCAGCCTCCTCCTACTCCCTCCTCATATTTCTCAAACAAAAAGATTCATCGTAAGAAGGATTCAATCTGGTTTTGTAATGATAGCCAATTCTGTATCTGAGTTCGGCATCAGACTGAATGATGAAGTTGGTGAAATTTTCAGCGAGTGGCAATAAACTAATTTGATCGTTTTCGTATTTGAATTCAGCAATATAAACCCTGCCATCAGCCTCAATATTCATAAACAATTTAGAGTTGATAATGCTCAAGAATGAATTGCCAACTATGGTATCTTGAATGGGTTTGTTTTTTTTGTCTCTTCTACCAAAAAAACCAATAAAATTGAGATTGTATTCCATATCATTTTTTTTGGAAATCAACATTTTAATATTGGTAGTATAACCGTAAGTTTCGTCTTTAATAGACCCAATCCAGTTACCTAAATAACTTTCTTCGATTGGTAATTGAGGTTCAGTGTCAATTTTGTGAGCGGAATGATAAGGGCAGCCGCATAATATGATCATTATGCAAAAACCTGTAAATGTTGAATAGAGTACAGGCTGTAGTTTTCTGTAAGCGGTTTCGAATTGGGGCATTGCAAATTAAAATTAGTAAGTCTTTTTTAAAAATGCAATTGAATCCGTATTAATTTATCATTAACCTAATGTATTGGTGTCCAGTGTTTTCCATAACAAGTCTTTTAATTCTTGCAGATGATAGCCAGTAACAGAAGAAATAAATAGATGAGGAATATTCTTTGGTAATTCGGCTGAGATGGCTGTTTTAAGCTCATTATCTAACATATCTGATTTGCTGACAGCAATTACGAAATCCTTTTGCAGCATCTCTGGATTGTATTTTTCTAGCTCTGATCTTAAAATTTCAAATTCTTTACGATGGTCTTTGCTGTCAGCAGGAATTAGAAACAATAAAATCGCATTTCTTTCAATATGACGAAGAAAGCGATGACCCAATCCTTTTCCTTCTGCCGCACCTTCAATAATTCCGGGTAAATCAGCCATGCAAAAACTTCGAGAATCTCTATATTCAACCATGCCAAGCTGAGGTACAATTGTAGTAAAAGCGTAATCGGCAATTTTTGGTTTGGCGGCGGTTATGCATGACAGTAAGGTTGACTTTCCGGCATTGGGAAATCCCACCAAACCCACGTCAGCCAATACTTTCAATTCAAGCACTTTAATACCTTCTACTCCTTCTTCACCTGGTTGAGCATATTCAGGCGCCTGATTGGTTGATGTTTTAAAATTACTGTTGCCGAGTCCACCTCTGCCACCTTTCATTAGAATAATTTCCTGACCATGTTCCAGAATTTCTGCTTCAATAACATCGCTGTCTTCAGATTTGGCGATGGTTCCCAATGGAACTTCTATGATGATGTCTTTTCCGTTTTTTCCGGTGCAATTATTGCCAGCTCCATTTCCACCATCATCAGCCAATACATTTTTAAAATAACGAAGATGCAATAAAGTCCAAAGTTGTGAATTGCCTTTGAGAATGACATGCGCACCACGGCCACCATCACCTCCATCAGGGCCGCCCATGGCAGTCAATTTATTTCTCATGAAATGCTTACTTCCCGCACCACCATGTCCGCTGCGGCAAAATATTTTAATCTGGTCTACGAAATTCGATTTGTCCATACGTCTGCAAAGGTAATAAAAGGGGGGTGGGTTGAGGGAGAAAGTTTTGATGAATTGCATTATGTCTATTTATTCCTGTAACCAATTGAACCAAGTCCTTTGATCAATTAGAGGAATGTTGTTTTGTTCGCATACATTCATAGTGTGTCCGGTTCCGCCAGTCATTGGATTTTCTAAATCATCGTAGAATATTCCAAAACTAGCAGCACCGATTTCATCAGTACCAATTGCTTTTATCGTATCTCGAATGATGTATGCCGCCTTTATAGTAAACTTATTTTTTTCTCCAGCAACAAACTTATCAATCAGTTTTTCTGTTTTTTTGTTGTTTTTAGATTGCATCACTACTTCACGATCAGAGGCGATTTTAATATCATCTAAAGAAATCGTATCGTATGCTTTATTTGTTTTTTGTCGGTGACCAGTATATGGAACAATGACTTGCAATCGTTTATGATCAACAGCAGTAACACCATCAGAAAAAAATTGATCAGAACCATCAGCATTTCCACTTCTGAAAATCATTTTTGAAGTTCGGGTGGCTAATAGCTTTCCTAAAGCCAACAATTTTTCCTCATCCTCAGGTAACACATTTCTCTTTCCTTCAAGAAGTACAATGGAGTTTTCTGTATCAAATTTTGAAATGAATTCATTAAATGTCATGCAGGAGGATTTTTGATTTAGTGAAACAAGATAATTTATTGCTGCTTTTGAAATTGGTTTCTTAAATGAAAAGTATCGTTAATTGTTTTGGTGAATTGCAGTTTTTGTGAGAAAAACTCAATGCTATATTCTTTATATCTTTTCCATTTTTATTGGAGATGATTGAGGAAAATAAACAATAAATAAAATTCAGTGGGAGTGAAGAAACATTAGTTTGTTTATTTGGCTATGTCATCCGTGAACACGTAATATTGCGATATTGCAATATTACGACAACAAAAACAGCACTATAATTTCACCTCAATTACCTTCTCCCTCCGCTCCACAAACCTCCCAATAGGCTCCACAAACAATTCCAAGCCATTCTCTAAAAGCAGCTGTTTTACTTCTTCTATTGAAGATTCATTTACACTAAACATAATCCCCCCATTCGTTTGCGGATCAGGTAATAAGTTAAACGCCTCCATTACATTCACCCCTTTCTCAAAACTTGTTTTAGTGCTATAGCTGTTCCAGTTTCTGTAAGTAGCATCCGGCACAATTCGTTTTGCGAGATATTCTTTAGCACCATCTACTACAGGAATGGTTGAATAAAATAGTTCAATTGAAAGATTCGCACTTTCAGCCATTTCAATGGCATGTCCAAGAAGTCCAAAACCCGTTACGTCTGTCATTGCCGTTACACCTTTTACAACCGCTAATTTTTCACCAATCGTATTCAATTGTGTCATCAGCGAAATCATCAATGATTGTCTTTCCGGATTTATCTCTCCTCTTTTTTCTGCGGTTGATAAAATGCCCAAACCAATAGGCTTGGTGATGAACAAATAATCACCTTGGTTTGCAGTATTGTTTTTCTTGATGTTATTTTTATTAATGATACCCGTTACTGATAATCCAAAAATCGGTTCAACGGTATCAATGCTATGACCACCGGCTAATGGAATTCCGGCTTGCTTACAAATTTCTCTTGCACCTTCTAGAACTTGTTGAGCTAAAGCTGCCGGTAATTTTTCTACAGGCCAACCTAAAATCGCAACAGCCATTAAAGGTTTTCCGCCCATCGCATACACGTCACTGATAGCGTTGGCAGAAGCGATGCGTCCAAAATCAAAAGCATCATCTACAATCGGCATAAAAAAATCTGTAGTAGAAATAATCGCTTTATCATCACCAATATCATAAACAGCAGCATCATCATTAGTACCGTTGCCTACAATCAAACGGGGATCGTTAACCGAAACCGATGATGATTGTAAAATTTCTTGCAAAACTGATGGTGCAATTTTACATCCACATCCTGCACCTCTAGAAAATTGTGTAAGTCTTATTTTTTCTTCCATTATTGTTGATTGATGAATTGCTGTAGTAGCTGATAGTTTGTTGTTGCGTCTGTTGATGTCAGTGTAATTTTTTTCATCTGACTTTTAAGTTCTTCTCTGTTTTGCAAAGACTTGAAATAAGTTTTATCATAGTATTGCAATAAAATCCTGAAAGCTTCTTTGATATTGTTTTCAAGAATATGATTGATTGTCATTTTTGTTTCGTTGGGGCCGAATCTTTTTTGAATTCGCAGTATGGCATTAATTAGCGCTTGTTTATCCAGCTTACCATAATAATTTAAAATAAAATCCAGTCTGGTTTCAAAATCGATATCTATAAAAAATAATGGAGCAGCTCTGATGGTCTTCCAAAGCGGATTGGGAATATTTAACCTACCGATGCGCTGGCTTTCATCTTCAATCCAGAAGGAAATAGATTTTTCATTTTGATTCATTTTAGAAAGTTCTACAGCCAGTATATTTTCAAACATTTCCTGTGTAGGTTGTTCGGGCAATCCGATGCCACCGAATGCAGAGCCTTTGTGAAGTGCAATGCCTTCTAAATCTATAATAGGTTCTTTATTATTTTTAATTTCATGAAGCAATTCTGTTTTAGAACTTCCAGTGTAACCACCTATAACTTTAATATAATAAGGTAATTCGAATTGCTTTATTGTCCATGTTCTAAAAGCTTTGTAACCACCAACAACGATATACACTTCAAACCCATACAAATCAAATAACCAGGCCATACCCGCACTACGCATACCGCCTCGCCAGCAGTGAACAATAATCGTTTTAGAATTAGATCTAAGTTGTTTGAATATCTTCTCAACTTCTTCGATATTAGATTTCATTCTCGGACCGAAATAATCCAATCCGATTTTAATGGCTTTTTGTTTGCCGACTTGTTTATATGCAATACCAACTTCTTTTCTTTCTTCGTCTGTAAACAAAGGAATATTGTGTGCATTAGGAAAATGAGCATGCTGAAATTCGCCAGGACTTCTCACATCAATCACTGGATGCAACTCGGACAAGTTGACGAACTCTGATATCGTGATTTTTTTAATCGGCATTTTTAAGAGGTGCTAAGATAGAGATTTTGTTTGGGGAAACAGCCCCCTCAATCCCCCGAAGGGGGAAGTGGTGATGTAGAAGGGATGCGGGAAACTGGATGCTAGATACTGGATGCTGGATAGATAGTTCTCCCAAATAAAAGAGCCCACCAGTAATTGGCAGGCTCTTCTTATGATTTGAAAATTTGGTATTTGGTTAATTTGGTAATTAAGCTAACAAACTGTTTTTATGCCTAGGTCAGCAACCTTCGTTAGCATTACCAAATTATCAAATCAATCAATTACCAAATTGGATTAATATTTCACCACCCTCAAGGTCTTCACCCTATCTCCCTCTCTCACTTCAATCATATACACACCAGGATTCAGTTCGTTACCAAAATTGACTTTTCCCTCTGAGGCGAATGTCAATGTCTTAATCAATCTTCCCTGAACATCCATGATTTTTGCTTTTACACTGTTTGATATGATCGAACTGATAACTTGCAAATTGAATGACGATGTTGTAGGGTTTGGTTGTATGCTAGCATCGAATTTAATAGTCTCATTACCAACCTTGGTAATCAATGGCGGAGTGGTTCCTACAGGACAACCTGTGTGCGTAAGCGCCTGCGATTTGGCAGTACCAGCATAACAAGCTGTTTGTCCTTTCACAGTGATGTTACCTCCAGTATATCCGGTGTTGAATTGAACTGTAACAGATAAACTATCCCCTACACCTGTTCCCACCGGGGTTGCTGATGTAATAACCGTATTGGCAGGTATCGTCCATCTGTAAACGCTGGCTGCAACTTGTGTCGCAGATGGTGCAGCTACTGTGGCAGTAAATGTAATTGGTGTTCCAATACAAGCATTATATAAACCAGTACTCGATGCTATTGCCGTTGGTGTTGGTGTTACATACTGCATAGACAGCGTTTTAGCAACACTCTGAATACCGCAAGCAATCTGACCTTTGCAAGTGATTGAACCACCGACATATCCTGTATTGAATTGCAATGTAATGGAAGAGCTGTCTGCAGGAGAAGCGGTGATGACTGTATTGGCAGGTATCGTCCATCTGTAAACGCTGGCTGCAACCTGTGATGTTGTTGTTACAGTACCCGCTATTACCGTATAAGTAACAATATTGCCGATACATGCTGTTGGTGTCCCATTAATAGCTGATGGCGTCGGTATTGATAAGGCCGCGTTGGTCAGTTTAATTGGTTTGAATGCGCCAGGACATGAACCCTGGATAGCATTTACCCTTATGGTATCACCAATGATTGCAGCAAGGTTGGATGCATATTTCAATCTGATGATTCTTGATGTATTTACATCTCCTGAATCCACAACAACCCCACTAACACCACCAATCGACGTTGGCAATATCCATGTATATGCTGTGGCGCCTGTAACTGCTGTAGCGGTGTATCTATAAACTCTTGCTCCGCAAGTATTATCAAGCAACAACTGAGTTATTGTTGAAGGTGCTGCCGGTATGGTGCTAGACACGGTTAATACCAATGTAGCTATCGAATCACATCCTGCAGCATTTACTAACGTTGCCGTATAAGTTCCTGCTGAAGATAATGATTGACCATTCCAACTATAAGGCGTTGAACAAACTGTGGTGTTGGTTGTACTGGATGTGGCTGCTGGTCTTGTGTACACATAAGCCGCACTAGTTCCAAATTGTGATCCCACAAATACCGTTACCGTATATGAACCGGCTACTGTAGCTGTGTAAGATGCCGTTGTTGACAAAATTGCCGTGCTACCAACCAACTTCCATTGATAAGCAGTTACCGCTTGACCACCAATGGTACTTGCTGTTGTAAGTATTCTGTTACATGCAGTACCCGTTGGCGTTATCACCGGCGAAGCTAAATTATCGTTCTTTATGGTGTCATATAAAGTGATAGCGGAAGCAGCACCTAATGTATAATCTGCTCCTGATAACAAGGTGATTATAATCGACTCGTCAGGCTCCACTGCTCCATCTGCAATAGGATTGATGGTTAATGTAGCACTGTTAGAACCATTAGGAATCGAAATTGTTCCTTGTGAATTATTGAATGACGCATTGGTTACTGTATAATCCGAACCGTATACCGCCGTACCGCCTACCGCAAAACGTACTGTAGTTGGTGTGGTGTTGGTGGTGGCAATATTACCCATTGTAAATACAACCTGCATGTTGTCGCCACCGCTTTCAAAAATGGCGCGCTTTGGTGAACCATTGAGTAATGTATTGGCAATGGTGATGGTTCTCGATGTACCGGCAACGCTAGTACCTACGATAAAGTTAAGCGTGTCTTTGATGGTGCTCGTATTGCCATAAATATCTCTGACATTAGTTGCCACCACTCTTACGATATCTCCTGGAACCAAGATGCCCGTTGGAACTATAACAATCTTGTTCTGATAACCGCTAACACTTACAGCAATTGACGTACTTGTGTTACCCACCACTTTGAACATGCTGATGGTATTGGTGTTGAGATTACTGTTATCGATGTTTTCATTATAACTGAAAGAAATCTCGTCGCCGTTGATGTAGTTACCATCCGATGGCTTAGGCGTACCCAACAACAAAGGTGCTTTTCTGTCTATTTTACCGGAAACAAGATTAGAGTACACCTCTCCGCCGCTTGAGCAGAGAAGTTTCAAACGTACATCGTAAGCAGAATCACCCAATCCCAACACATTCCAATTGTATGTGGTACTGGTAGAGCCTGATACTATTTGATTACCAGGATAAAGAACCATGTTATCTATCCATGATGAAGTTCCTGATTTGGAATACTGTATGGTTACCGATGACAGACTTGATGTGTTGTAACCTGTAAAGCTTATCGGCAGTGTATTGTTGGATGCCGAGTTAACCACAAAATTATTATTTGGTGATGTCAAGCTGATATTGGTAGCACATGGATTTACAAAATTCGCAGTAATAACCGCTGTATCCAATATTTCAGTTAAACAATCATCCCAGATTTCAAACTTGATATTGCTCAATGAATAAATACGGCTCGCAATTAATTTTGCAACTGTAACAGCTATTGTTTGGCTTGAACCTCTGTTAATAGTGTATGAAATAATACTACCGCCATTCAAAGTTGTACCGCCAATTGCCACAAGAGCTCCTGATGCACCAATACTATTAGCATCCACTCTAATCATATATGTATTAGAAGTAGGCGTTGTAGTGGATACAGACGTATTACCCAATTGTAAATTGAATATTGCAGGATTGCAGTAGCCAAGTGTATTACCTACAATAGGAATATTGTTTTGTACCCTGTTTGCTGAACCATCCGCATTAACATCCGGCACATACAACTGGGCAGAATTGAAAGGAAGCGTATTGGGTTCTGTCGGGCAACTAGATTGTCCTCCTACGGTTTTGAATACATACGTACCATATACAGGATCCTTTTTAATATCTACAGAAAACTGATCTGTTGGGTTATTATCTGAGATGGTATATCCGGTAGTTGTCTCTGTTGCAGTTGTTGTTGAACGCGAATCGCCGAGAGAGATTCTTAGCTCTAAAGATCCTGCATAACTAATACCACTGCCACCAATGTCAAAACCTGCACTAACAGCTAGTAAAGAAGAAGATTCTACACTTACATCAATCGTATTGGTTTCTTCCTTGGCAACTGAAGTGTTTGAAGATGCATTTCCTATTACTGAACTATTTCCAAGAAATCTCGCTCTATCTTTATTGGCATCATTATAATCAAGAATTTGTTGCCACGCGTTTAGTGACACGAGTGCCGTGTCTCTTTGATGTTGTGGTACCGTAAGATCATTTACTACGGCCTGTAAGGCTGGCATGACCACATTTCTTATCCCCAATTCTGAGTAAGAGTATTCTGATGTATATCCTTTAGGCGCTACTGCGATTGAGCTGTCTTTTTTCAAAATACAACCTGGTGAGTATTTCAGCCTTTCCGTGTTGGCTATTTGAAGATTCAGTGCCGCTCCTACAAATCGATCACCACCAGCCGGGTCGGTGTAATAAGATGTATTCGTTGTATTTGTAAGCACCACTTCATTGGATTCATTTCTTGTTGCACTGGTATTCACTCCAATTCCGGCCGTTAGCCAAACAGATGATTCTGTTTCAACACCCAATCCTGTAGTAATGTCAACGCCTACTTTCACTTCTTCAAAAAAGTCGGTAGATTTATTTTTCGCTACCGAAAAAGACATTGCTGTTGATGTAGATTTGGTTTGTGACCATGTGGCAACGCTAGTATTGCCCGGTGGTTGATGCAAAATCATTACAGGTATTTGGGGTGTTGTGGTGATAAAAGATCCATCTATGACTTTATCGCCTGTAACAAGAGCTCTTTTTGATGTATCAACTGATCTTCCGTATCTGTCCGTATAACTAAAAGAAAGATTTTTTAAATATGGAGAAATGGTATTCGGATAACCTCCTTTCAATGAGATTGAACTGGCTCCTCCATTTAAATAATAAAACGAATCAATCGTAGCCGTTGTTTTGGTTTGTATCGCACTACTCATTTTTAAAGGTAGCGGATTGGCTGATACCATGGGCACTTGCGTTACTCCCAAACAACCTGCAGAAGAGGTGGATTTTGCAATGAGTGTATAAGTCCCCAATGACAAATTCTTAATAGTGTCTGTTCCAGTCGATGCATAAGTAGCACCATAATTTACGCTGAACTGATAAGAATTTTTATCCGGTGCGGAAATGATAATTTGACCATCATTTCTTCCCGGTGTGGGATTAACTACTGTATAGTTTACGTTTATTGGGGTGCAAATTGTAGAAAGTGCGACAACCTGAGAAGCCACACATCCGGTTGTATTCTTTACATAGATGATATAATTGCCCGCTCCCAAAAGGTTGAACAAAGAATCAGTTACATAATTCACCCCATCCTTGCTATAAAGATAATTGCTTGGTGAACCACCGTTAACCCTTGCGAGTATCGAACCATTAGTGGCGTTGGAAGCAGGATTGCTTGCAACCACACTAAAGCTCACGGGATTAGATGAACATGGATTCACATAGTCTGTAGCAACAGAGAAACCCGCTGTAGTACCTCCTGCATTTGTACTAAGTGTTTTTGGACCTTCCCAGATTCTCGCTGTAAATGTTTTTGTTTTTCCACTTTCAAACGATACATAGCTTGTAGCCGCAGTCGTTCCACAAGTATCATTTAGATTATCAAAAGTAATTGTTGGTTTTCTATGATAAAACAAATCAAGGGTGGCATTGGTGGAATCGATATCGATTATCTTATTGGCTAAAATATTAGTGTTAAAGAATGAAAGCAAATCTGCTGGTACGATATAATCCGCAGCAGTATTGGTTATTGATGGCACGAAACTCGTGAAGCTCACTTTGTATTTTCTTGCCGGAAGTCTAACCGAATAAGTTGCAGAATCACCTGGAGTAGGTGTAGGTGCATTAATAGTTACCACTTTTGTAAACTTGCTGTCTCTTCCTTCTACGAAATCTGTAAAAGTAAGTGTACCCGTACCAATGTATTGTTTTCTAACTTTTCCAGATGCATCCTGTACCTCATTGCTTGCGCAAAAGATACCTGAAATAACACGAGTAGACGTATCTGTGAAATCCTGGAAATTAAGATTTTGATTTACTAAATTTGAAATAGACGACGACGAATATTGGTGGCCTTTGTAACTTGGTGTTATCGTATAAGTTGCAGGATTCGTTACACTAAATCCATACTGACCATAAGGCTGACCTCCCGAAGCTCCCGTACCAGTGGTGTTAGTTTGTGGCGTAAAACCTGCGCTTGTTGAGGTCAGTGTCATTTTTACATTGCTAACACTATCTGTTACTATTGGTGAACATACAGAACATGTTTGCTTTACAGCACCTGTTATGCTAAATGTGGTATTGTCGATAAAATTATAATAAGAATTAGGGTTTTCGGTGGAAGGAGACGTACTTGAAAGTTTTACTTTTATTGACGGGGGGGTTGTAGTTGTACCTTGTACCGAAAATTGATGTACTGTTGTACCTTCTGTCAATGAAGGAGTGATTTCAAAAGTGGCAGCAGTATCTCCATTGTTTATATCTCCATAAAACAAGGAATCAATGTAGTAACCTCCATTTTGATCTGTTGTGATTGTAAATATTTTATTTGTAACGCCACCTTTTACAGCTGATGTACGTTTCATGGAAATCGTTACGTTTGGAACACCTACTGATTGATTGGTTGCTACAAAGACATTCCCTTTTATGGTACCATTTTTTCTTCCATTTCCAATACCAACTCTTGAAGCTACTTTTATTGCTACAACATTACTATAAGTTGAAACCCCACAACCCGCATAATATGCTTTACGTCTGTAGAATGAATCAATAATGATGCTGTTGGGTTTTGTTAAATTAAACGCACTCGTGCTGATACCAGAAACTGGCGACCATAATGCCGTAGTACTTGTAAGTGCTGTATCAGGAATGGTAAAATTATTTTGGGCATCCGGAAGATATTTGGTAGTTCTTTCCCAGCTGTAAACAAATGGGATTGGGCTGCTTGCCTCTGTTATACTACTGATACCATCCGTTGTAAGCTCCCATGGGTAAGGAACAGTATGGCTGTTGCCGATTGTTCCTGGAGTACTAAGATTTATGATTAAAAAATAATTTGACGTATAACCTATTACCTGTGGCGATGTGCTGATAACTCTTACTCTGTAGTTTTGGCTACTTAATAGTATTTTTGGCAAAGTTGCAGTAATAGTTCCTGCAGTTGTGCCGGTAAGCGAACCTATTTCAATTGGATTGGAAAAATTACCATATTCATCACTTAATTGTGCTTTAAACACATTGCCTGCTGTAAACGCAGTTGAAGTACAACCAAATGTGTACGGAACATTTATGGTTGATCCGCCGCAGTATGAAGTTCCCGAAACAGCATTACTTATTGTACCTGTTCTTATTGAAAATCCATTAGGGCTATATTCGAAAAAATCTCTAAGAACAGTTTTATTTGTCGAAGCGATATCAAAACCCAAACCCAGATAACCTTTGTTGGCAATGCTAAATGCTGTTGGGTATCCAATAAGAGAGTAAGTCGTACTTGCAGAATTGTAAATTGTAGGTTGAGCTCTATAACTCCACAGATTTGTACTTCCAACATATGAAAATAAATCAGTTGCGCTTGCTATGTAAGCCGTATCACCAATTGAAAAGGAAGAAGATCCGTCCGGAAAATAATTTGTAGGATTAGTGACTTGAGATCTTACTACCCAAGTATCGGTAGTATTCTTATATTCCCAGAAATTACCAGTACTGTTACCTACAAAATAACGGTTGCCAATGTTAAATGACATCGGCCTGTATGTGGTTCCTCCCGGGAAAGATGTTTTTGGAGTCCAAATATCTTGGCCATAATCATATTGATAAGTAAAATTAGTTGCATTATTGTTACCGGGGCCAGGGCATACTATATAACCTAAATATGAGCCGTCACTAAATCCAGCTCCCGCTTCGTTTACAACAGGCATACTAGCTTTCTGTATCCAATAATTCCCAGAGGGGTAATATACATAACAATCATTTTTAACCGAGCCAATATTATTGGAACCACCACACACAATTCCTCCGTTTCCAAAACTTAATGAAGTTGCCAAAAATCCTCCGCTTCCTGGATAATCTGCTTTTTGTGTCCATGAGTTATTATCAGGGTTGTACTCCCATAAATCTTTGTATACATTAGAAACAGTTTTATTTGGGTTTAAACTACCACCCAAGCCTATGTATGCTCTTTCACCTACTGTAAAAGCTACAGCCCCCGTTCTACCCAAACCTGAGAAACTGGCTTTTGCAATCCATTTATTCGTAGTATTTTCCAGCAATGGTCTTATGGTATCACACTGTGCAATAGCAGGAACGGCGCAAGTAGCAGAATCTCCTACAGCTGTTGTTACTCGGCACATATAATAAGCACCAGCTACCCATGCGGCACTGCGTGTATACGTTGGCGTTGTAATGGCAAGAGACACATTACTTTGAGTCCACAGATACGTTGGTGTAGCGTTGAATGTAGAAACCAAATTAGCTGTTAATGTGGTCGGCAATGAGGACGACAAAGTACATAGTTGTCCCACATTTGCGCTCGATGATATAGATACTAGTGGTAAAGGTTTAACAGTAAGGGTTTTTATAGCAGAAGTTGCAGAGCAACCTGCTGCTGTTTTTACAAGCACATAAAAATCACCGGTTATAGTGTCTTTAGGATTGGTAATTGTAAGTGCTGCGGTAGTTTGTGTAGAGTAAGGAGCTAAGGTTGCCAACGCATAATTTGTTCCCGTTGGGTTTCCTTTATACCATTGATAACTTAATGTAGAAGCCGGTGTTACAGCAGGAACGGTTATGGATAATTTTTCAGTTCCAGTACCACTACATAAAGGATAGTTTATCAATCCCGTAAGTCCCGAGTTTTTAACCTGAACACCTGCGCTCACATCAGGAATTCCGTTTACAGTTGCTGTTACAGCAAGTCGTGATGTGGAGGTACATCCTGTTGCAGAAATAAGCGAGGCTGCATAATAAGTTGTATTGGTAGATATATTTGTTAAAGTAAAACTGGTTCCACTTCCCAATAATGTACCGCCTGTTGCAGCATTGTACCATGATAATGTAGCTCCAGATGCTGGTGTTGCCGAAATGGTAATTAAACCCGCTCCACAACGTGCAGCTCCAACTGCTAAAGTTGGTGTGGCAGGTAAAGAAATAGGATTTATGGTAACTGTTGTTGGTGTTCTTGTTGCAGACACCAAGGTAGAACAAGCCGCACTAGGTTTAGCTTGAGCATAATAAGTGGTAGTGGCAGTTATAGATGGTGTAGTATAAGATAGTGAATTGCTTAATAACAATGTACCTGCTGTTGCTGCAGAATACCAGTCTACAGTATAGCCCGATGGAACGATTGCAGTGATAGTTGCAGTGCCTGTACCACAAAGACTTGCACCTGTTGTTACTGGCGCTGTTGGTGTTGAATATATCGTTACATAAATATTTTGCGTTGAGTTACAACCCGAAGTATTGTTACCAGTTACGGTGTACAATCCGCTGGCAGTAGCATTAAATGAAGTACCGTTGGTAATGGCCTGTGGACCAGACCAGCTATACGTACTGCCTCCGGTTGCTGTTAAGGTAAGCGCACTGCCGCTGCATATAGTTACCTGCGGTATGATTTTGCGAATTTTTTGATTATTCACATCCGCAACATATACATTGCCCGCAGCATCCACAGCTACGCCGGTAGGATAATTGAAGGAAGCGGCACTACCCGAACCATCGGCATTACCAGCCACACCACTTCCTACCATTGTGCTCACCACACCGGCAGGTGTAATTTTACGAATTTTATTACTATACCGATCTGTCACATATAAATTGCCCGTAGCATCCACAGCTACGCCAGCAGGACCTTTGAAGGAAGCCCCACTACCCGTACCATCGGCACTAACATACACACCACTTCCCGCCAATGTGCTCACCACACCGGCAGGCGTAATTTTGCGAATTTTATTACTAGTCAGATCTGCCACATATACATTGCCCGCAGCATCCACAGCTACGCCGGTAGGATTATAGAAGGAAGCCGCACTACCCGTACCATCGACACTTCCAAGCTCACCACTTCCTGCCAATGTGCTCACCACACCGGCAGGTGTAATTTTACGAATTTTTTGATTAGTCTGATCTGTAACATATACATTGCCCGCAGCATCCACAGCTACGCCGTAAGGATTATTGAAGGAAGCCGCACTACCCGTACCATCAGCACTTCCAGCCACACCACTTCCTGCCAATGTGCTCACCACACCGGCAGGCGTAATTTTGCGAATTTTATTACTACTCAGATCTGCCACATATACATTGCCGGTAGCATCCACAGCAACTCCGAAAGGACTATTGAAGGAAGCTGCACTCCCCGTGCCATCGGCACTGCCTACTATTCCACTTCCCGCATACGTTATTACTTGGTTAATGATTTGTGTAACAGAACTGGCGATGGAAATAGTGGGAATTGTACTAATGGTCAATGCAGTAGCATTAGCCGTTCCTGTTATTGCTGGCGTTCTGCTAATCACCCGAATTTTGTATGCAGTACCAGCCGCTGTTCCAGAAGGAATTTTTGCGGTAATGATACCTCCTACTGTATTAGTTAGAGAATCCAGCAAAACAGGGGTGGTAAACGCACCTGCCGAATTACTCAGTTGGGCCACAAAGCGATTACCCGCAGTAAACGTACCTGAAATTTGGTACGGAATATTAATGGTAGCACCTGCACATATCGGCGAAGCGATAGTACCCGTAGTAATCGTTTGTGCCATGACGGTAGTTAATGTCATCGCTAGAACTGTCAGCAATAAGTAGAACTTTTTCATTTTTGTTTTTGTTTTTTTATTTAAACTCTTTGAACCTTTTTAACTTTTTGAACTTCCCGAACCTTCTTACTCCAAATTCATTTCCTTCAACTCCTCAACACTAATTGATGGAGGCATGATGCCTTTTTTTATTTTTTCGGCAACGAGTTGGGCCACTTTAGAAGCATTAGCTTTTGTTGAAAAACCACGATTGCCGGCTACTCCGGGTTTGGTTGGCTGGTGTATCATTAACTTACCGTCGGTATAAATATCATATCCGTAAGTATTTCCCTCGGCCTTGATGATTTTATAAGTGATGGTTGATTTTTGAAATTCTGAGGCATCGGGAAAGCTTGCCTGTGGAGTACCCTTTGTTTGTTGCGCAAATGATGTGCTTGCAACAAGTATTAAAAATGTAATTGACAGTAATGGCATTTTTACCAACATAAGTTTGTTTTGATAAAGTAGTTTTTTCGGGTAGGGATTAAAATTTCTTTCCATTTAAAAACAGATGCAAGAGTAGAGCATAAAAAAAAGCTGTACAAAAAAATGGGATGAAAGGGGGGAAGTTTGGGGTGAAGGAAGCCCCCGAAGGGAGAAGTTGGATGCTAGATACTGGATGCTGGATACAAATTTCTCATAAACAGAATAGCCTACCGGTAATTGGCAGGATCTTCTTTTGATTTGATAATTTGATGATGGGTTGATTTGGTAATGATGCTAACGGGTAGTTTTTTTTGATTAAGTCAGAGATTTTAGTCGCAATCAACCAGCGAAGCGAATTAAACCGTTAAACCAATGAAATGATTTAACCCAATTTATGCAATAGGAATAGTAATGGGCCGATTAATTTTTCCTAATTTTTGAAAGATTTTGTCTATAAATTGCCTTCGTTTTTCATCCAATGATAGTTTCAAAATCTCTTTTCTGTTTTTCTTATTAAGAAAGCATCCTATTGCAATGCATTGGAAATTTATAGTAGAAAGTACTGGTGTGTTTTTTCTTTCACTTAATAATTTCAATCGAAACAAAGACATTAAGTTGTGTGCTACCATTATCCATCTGAAAACATGTTCTGTAGCTTGCATATCCTTCAAACAAAATCCTTCAATTCCGTATTCATATTTAAGTTCTTTAATCCTATTTTCTGCATCAGCACGCTGATTATAAATTTGCCATATTGTTGTTGGAGGAACGTCTAGATTAGTTACAAATGCCACATATCGATACTTCTCAAATTCTTCCAATTCAGGGAAAAGTATTTTGCCACCAGCTTTCGGGTTTTCATGATAATCCTTTCGAAGTATCACAAATCTTCTAGGTTTTTTCCATCCATCTGACTGCCACTCGAAAGAACAAAAATCCATAGTTGTATTTTTGCCTTCATCTAATGGCACCCATTTTTTTTCATCCATGATTCTTTGCCTAAGCCGGGGTTTAAAATGTGCGGCAACAATATAATTAATACCGTTATCTTCTAGTTGATTCAAGGGGTTATCACCAAAAAATCCAGAATCAGCTCGTACCAAACCTATTTTTTCTTTTGGAATTATTTCAAGTGTTTCATTGAAAAAATCTTCAAAATCTGTTAACGATCCTGTGTTACCATTTCTCATCCATGCATTCGCTACCATCTTAAGTTCTGCAACAAATGCAAGTACTGGATGATGTGAACCTCTTCCTTTTTTATTGGGATTGTATCCCTTGGTTACTCCTTCTTGAGCACCATAGCGTGATAACACTGTCGAGTCTATATCTAAAGTCAATTTACCTATGTCAAATTGATCAAACCATTTTTTTTGTAGCTCTGGAAATATCGCTTTATTGTCTTCTTCTGTTTGTTTACGAAAAAATCTGCTAAACGTACTTTGACTCGCCATCCCTTTTTTCCAACCAAACATTTTCTGTATAACTTCATCATGGCGTAAAAGACCCGAATGTGATAATCTCTTTGACCCAAGAATAACACTCATCATAAATCCTTCAATCATATCTATCGGATTATAACCTCGATTCGACTCAGGATTTTTTAATGGAAGCTCTTCTATAATACTCCTTAATCCACTCTTTAAATAAAGCTCTTGAACGATTCGTAAACCACCCCATGGCGTTATTTTTTTGTCTGAAAATTCATATGGCAGTAGGCGCATTTTTTTAGTGCAGTTTATTTTATGTGAAAACTACTAATTTTAATGACTTTCCTCAAATTTATTCAATTCTATTGCATAAATTGGGTTTAAACCTTTAAACGAAAAAAATCTATCGACTCAGTCTGAGACCTTCCTCAGCAATCAACCAGCGAAGCGATTTAAACCATTAAACCAATGAAATGAATTAAACCTTTAAACGAAAGAAATTCTATCGACTCAGTCAGTGACCTTTCTCTACATCACCAAATTGTCAAATTATCAAATTGTCAAATCGCCCTCCCCATCTTCTCCACCAACTCCTGCTTCGACTTCGCAGTGATTGGAAATTTGGTATCAGCAACTATAACCTGATCAGTTTCTATTTTTTTTATAAATGAATGATTGATGATGACGGATCGATTGATTCTGGTGAATGCATTTTCGGGTAATTTCTGCAGTATTTCAGAAAGTGTAGATCTAGCCACTAAAGGCTTTCCGTTTATAAGATGAATAGAAACATAATTGTCATTGCTTTCAATAAAAACAATCTCACCGATTTTTAGATTCACATAATCATACCCTGATCTGATGATAAGATTTTCTTTTTTTACAACTTTGTCGTTGTTGTCATAATAATTGGAAATAGCGATTTCTATGGAAGCAAATAAATCGTCCTTTGTAAATGGTTTCAAGAGATAAGAATTGGGCTTTACTGTTTTGGCCCGTTGTACGGTAGCAATATCACTGTTCGCTGTTAAAAAAATAATCGGAAGGTTATAATTGGCTCTTACATATTCAGCCACATCAATGCCATCTTTCTGGCCACCCAGATTGATGTCCAGTAACAACAAATTGGGTTGCTCTTTTTCAATCATGTCCAATGCAGCAGTATAACCTGCAGCAGGATTCGCCACTGAATAGTTCAATTTTTTCAGCGTGTTCACAATCGTCGCAGCAATAATCATCTCATCTTCTACAACACCGATTTTTATACCCTGCATAAATTTTATCTTTCTCTTATAAACAGTTCTTTTTTACATTCTTCGCATTCATAGCGTCTGGTATTCTTTACATCACTTATGAAAACACCCAATATTTTTGAAGTAAAAGTTTTCGGGACCTCCTTCATCATGCCTTTACAAATTTTACATTGTAGCGCTCTTTTGGTTTCCTTCTCTGGTATTTGATTAATATTGAATAACGACACATGTCAAAGTAATTTGAAATATTTTGTTTCACCTATTTTTTGGGATGAAATCGCCTTTTTCAGGGATGAAGCATTTTTAGTTTTCCATTTTTCGGATGCTGCTGTCTTTAAATGAAATAGTGAAAGTGCTTCCTTTTTCAAAAACATATGCTGCATGTCCCGAAAGTTGTTTTGCCAGTCCGCCAATCAAATTGATGCCAAGGGTTTTTGCATGGTCAAAATCTGGAACTTCTTTTATGCCTGGGCCATTGTCGTGAAAAGTGAGTATGAAATTTCCTTTTTTATGTTCAACTAAACTGATATCAACTATGACTTTTTGCTGATTGGCAAAAGCATATTTATATGAATTGGTCAGTAGTTCATTTACAATCAATCCCAACGGAACAGCAGTGTCTATATCAATGTACAATTCATCAAGATGCAGATTCAATACAATTTTCCTGTTATCGTTTTCATACAATTCTGCAACCTGACCGAAAAGATCACGTAAAAAGGATTTGAATTCAATGTTACCCAGATCCTTATTCTGATATAAATTCTGATGAATCAAAGCAATGCTGCTAACCCGGCTTTGTCCTTCGTTAAAAGCATCTATAACAAAAGGGTCATTCAATTCTTCTTTTTGTAATTGCAACAAACCAGTGATGACCTGCAGATTATTTTTCACGCGATGATGAATTTCTTTCAACAACATTTCTCTGTCTTCCAAAGCTTCAGATAAACTGTTCGTTCTTTTTTGAACCAATTTTTCAAGTCTTGCTTTGTCCTTCTTCAGTTTTTTCGTTCTGAAAAAATAAATAAGTACAAACAATATCAACATTCCAAAAAAGGAAGTAACCCAAAACCATGTATGTTCATAAAATGGTTTTAAAATTTTTATTGGAATCAGAATCTCTTTGTCACTCCAATTGCCAGATTCCAATTGCGCCTTGATTCGCAAATTGAATTTTCCATATGGCAAGCTACTGATC